>JAZUOJ010000078.1:0-21804 GCA_045604625.1 Acutalibacteraceae bacterium
AACTCTCGGCTTATAGTAAAAGCCCTCCGTAAAGCCCAGTGATACAAGCTTTATTAAATTCTGATATCCTGTCTCATTCTTTGCAAGCAAAACAAGATGCGCCTGAGAATACTCTCCACGCCCTTCTCTATCAAAGCGCCCCTTAGGGGAAACATACACTTCACATCCAATTATGGGCTTAATTCCCTCATTCTTCAATGCCTTGTAAAATTCCACGGCACCAAACATAACTCCATGGTCTGTAATTGCTATGCTGTCCATACCAAGGCTCTTTAGCTTATTTGCAAGCTTTTTTATGCGAATCGCACCGTCTAATAGACTATATTCTGTGTGAACATGTAGATGTACAAAGCTCATGCCTTCCCCTCCTTACATTGTTTATTAATTATACTACAATTCAGCTATGCATTCAATCTAGACTTTGCGTTTGAGATTCAAAAAATACATACAAAAAAGGACCATCGGCATTCACCGACAGTCCCATAATGATTAGATACTAGTATGCTACACCTTGTTGATACATAGCTGTTGCAACCTTTTCAAAGCCTGCAATATTTGCGCCGGCAATAAGGTCACCCTCCATACCGTACTTCTTAGCAGCTTCATAGGATGTCTTATAGATGTCGGTCATAATCTGGTGCAGCTTTGCGTCAACCTCTTCTGCGGTCCAGCTGTAGCGCATAGAGTTCTGGCTCATTTCAAGGCCCGAAACGGCAACGCCGCCTGCGTTAACAGCCTTTGAAGGAGCGATTACAACGCCGTTTGCCTTAAGATATGCAACAGCCTCCTCGGTGGTGGGCATGTTTGCAACCTCAACATAATACTTGACGCCGTTGGCAACAATGTTCTTAGCATCGTCAATAGATACCTCGTTCTGTGTTGCGCAGGGCATAATAACGTCAACCTTCTGCTCCCACGGACGCTTGCCCTCGAAGTAGGGAACGCCGAACTTGTCAGCATAATCCTTTACCTTGTCGCGGCCCGAAGCGCGCATCTCAAGCATAAAGTTTATCTTTTCCTCGGTAGCAACGCCGTCAGCGTCGTATATGTATCCGTCAGGACCGGAAATGGTAACAACCTTACCGCCAAGCTCGGTAACCTTTTTAACGGTGCCCCAGGCAACGTTGCCGAAGCCCGAAACAGCAAAGGTTTTGCCCTTTATGTCTTCACCGAAGGTCTTAAGCATTTCAACGGTGTAGTAAACAGCGCCGAAACCGGTAGCCTCGGGACGGATAAGTGAACCGCCGTAGGAACGGCCCTTTCCGGTAAGAACGCCTACGTACTCGTTGCGAAGACGCTTATACTGGCCGAAGAGGTAACCTATCTCGCGTGCGCCAACGCCGATGTCACCTGCGGGAACGTCGGTGTCTGCGCCGATGTGCTTTGAAAGCTCAATCATAAAGCTCTGGCAGAAGCGCATAATTTCGCCGTCGGAACGACCGCGCGGGTCAAAGTCCGAACCGCCCTTACCGCCGCCCATAGGAAGACCGGTAAGACTGTTTTTAAAGGTCTGCTCAAAGCCCAGGAATTTAATAATAGAAGCGTTTACCGACGGATGGAAACGAAGACCGCCCTTATAGGGTCCGATAGCAGAGTTAAACTGAACGCGGAAACCACGGTTAACCTGTACCTTTCCTTCGTCGTCTACCCACGGCACACGGAAGGTGATCATACGCTCGGGTTCTACAATTCGGTCGATAACGCCGGCCTTTTCGAAAGCGGGGTTTTGATCAACAACAGGCTCAAGAGATTCCAAAACCTCTAAAACAGCCTGCAGAAATTCCGGCTCGCCGGCATTTCTCTTGCATACGGTGTCGTATACGTTTTTTAAATACTCGTTGTGAAGTTTCATATTTTTTCCCCCATAAATTTTATAACGAATACAGAATGTCGAAACGCAGAAGGCGTTTCGACAAGCCGATTAAATCGGCAAAACACAATGTAATTGTGTTTTATATTCGTTCAATTGATATAGTCAAATTTTCGAAGAAAATTTGTTGCCAAATCAAAGATTTGGCGGTCGAAGCCGTGTGACACACAGTTTCGACGCACCATAATAAATTATAGTCGTAGTTTATCACTTTTAAGCGCAGAAGTCAACGAGAAATTAACATATTCTACAAATTTTTTACGGTATAATTGAATTGTGGGTCTTTATGTGATATCATAATAGATAATCTATTTTAAATTATATTGGGGTGAAGCAGAAATGAGTACCACAATAGCGGCTATTTCCACTCCGCAGGGCGAGGGCGGGATAGGTATTGTCAGAATATCGGGCGAGGATGCCCGCAGCATTGCCGACAAGGTGTTTCGTGGCGCCGCCGGCAAAAAGATTGCCGACGCAAAAGGGTACACAGCGCTTTTCGGTCACGTCCACTCTTCTGACGGAGATATTGACGAGGCGGTAGCTCTGATTTTTGCTGCACCCAAAAGCTACACGGGCGAGGACGTGGTCGAGCTTTCGGTTCACGGCGGACTTACGGCAACCCGTCTTACGCTTCGTGCCGTGCTGGAGTCAGGGGCCGTACCTGCAGGCGCGGGTGAATTTACAAGACGCGCTTTCCAAAACGGAAAGCTTGATTTGGCCGAGGCAGAAAGCGTTATGTCCCTCATATCCGCACAGGGCTCGCAGGATTTGCGGTTGGCGCTGGCGGCAAAAAAGGGAAGACTATCACGCGAGATTTCAAAGATTCGCGACGCGCTTTTGGCGGTTGACGCTTCTATGGCGGTGTTTGCCGACTACCCTGACGAGGACCTGCCCGAGCTTGATACCGATACGATAAAAAACAATCTCTGTTCGGTGCGCGATGCGCTTTATACCCTGCTTAAAAATTACGATAAGGGAAAACTGCTGCGTGAGGGAATAAGCACCGTTATAATCGGTGCGCCCAACGTAGGAAAGTCCACCCTTATGAACCTGCTTGCGGGTGAAAACCGTTCTATAGTAACCCCTATAGCGGGCACAACGCGCGACATTATAGAAGAAACGGTGCGCGTGGGTGATATTATCCTTCGCCTTGCCGATACTGCGGGTGTTCACACAACCGCCGATACGGTAGAGGAAATAGGTGTATCACTTGCACTCAACCGAGCCGAGCAGGCACAACTTATTTTGGCGGTGTTCGACGCGAGCCGTCCGCTTTCTGACGACGACCGCCGCATTCTGTCCTTAATAGGCGATACCCCCGCCGTTGCAATAATAAACAAGTGTGATTTGGGCGAAAGGCTCGACTTATCGGAGTTTTCGTTGCCTACCGTAGAGATTTCTGCGAAAACGGGCGAAGGTGAAGACGCGCTAATAGAAAAAATCGCCGACGTCACCGGTACGGCAGAACTGGGTGCTGATCGAGCAATACTTCAAAGCGAACGCCAGCGCGCCTGCGCATATCGGGCATACGTTGGGGTGTGCGAGGCGATAGACACAATGAACAGCGGTTATACGCTTGACGCGGTTGGAATCTGTGCCGACGAGGCGTTAGCGGCGCTTTTAGAACTCACGGGCGAGCGCGTTACCGAAGCGGTGGCAGACGAAGTCTTCAGCCGTTTCTGTGTAGGAAAGTAGGAATTTATGCAAAAATACAGTGCAGGAAAATACAGCGTTGCGGTAATAGGTGCGGGACACGCCGGTATAGAGGCTGCCCTCGCCGCCGCAAGGCTTGGTGCAAAAACCGTAATATTTACAATAAATCTTGACTGGGTGGGAAATATGCCCTGCAACCCGTCGATAGGCGGAACCGCAAAGGGCCACCTTGTGCGCGAAATAGACGCGCTTGGCGGTGAAATGGGCAAAGCGGCAGATGCGAATATGCTTCAAAGCCGTATGCTGAATCTGGGAAAGGGTCCCGCCGTACATTCTCTGCGCGCCCAGATAGACAGACGTGATTACAGCGCGTATATGAAACACGCAATAGAGCGCGAAGAAAACCTTGACGTTAAACAAGCCGAGGTTATAGACCTTTATAAAGAGGATGACGGGTGGCACCTTGTAACCCGTCTTGGTGCCGAATACGTAAGCGAGACCGTAATTTTGGCAACGGGCACGTTCCTCGGCGGCAGAATATACGTCGGCGAGGTCAATTTTGAAAGCGGTCCCGACGGCACCTTTGCCGCAACCGAGTTGTCGGTCGCGCTCCAAAAATTGGCTATCCCGCTTAGACGTTTCAAAACCGGAACACCTGCGCGTGCGCTGCGTAGCAGCATAGATTTTGAGCAGATGGAGGTGCAGGAGGGCGACGAAAACATCGTTCCTTTCAGTTATTCCACCGAGGACGCGGGCAAAAACAAGGTTGTTTGCCACATTGCCTATACCAACGACGAAACAAAAGAAATCATCTTAAAAAATCTTCATCGTTCGCCGCTTTTTTCGGGTGTCATTCAGGGCGCGGGACCGCGTTACTGTCCAAGCATCGAGGATAAGATAGTCCGCTTCGCCGACAAGCAACGTCATCAGATTTTTGTAGAGCCCTGCGGACTTGATACCGAGGAAATGTATCTTCAGGGAATGTCGTCCTCTCTGCCCGAAGAGGTGCAGATAGAAATTTACCGTTCCGTAAAGGGAATGGAAAACATAAAAATTATGCGAAACGCCTACGCGATAGAGTACGACTGTATTGACCCTACCGCGCTGTACCACACCCTTGAAATCAAGGACCTGCCCGGACTTTACGGCGCGGGACAGTTTAACGGCTCTTCGGGTTACGAGGAGGCCGCCGCGCAGGGGTTGGTTGCGGGTGTAAACGCTGCACATAAGGTCCTGGGTCGCGAACCGCTTATCCTTGACCGTGCAGGCTCGTATATCGGCACACTGATAGACGACCTTGTAACAAAGGGCTGTTCGGACCCATATCGAATGATGACCTCGCGCTCTGAATACAGGCTGCTTCTCCGTCAGGACAACGCCGACGAACGTCTTATGCCGACCGGCAGAAAAATCGGTCTGGTAAGTGACGCTGCTTGGGACGCGTTCAACGTAAGGCAGGAGCAAAAACAAAACGAGATAAAACGGTTAAAAAGCACCACCGTTGCGCCGAGCGCCGAGCTTAACAATATGCTCGAAACCGCCGGAACGGCACCTATCGTTACGGGTGTAAAGCTTTGTGACCTTATTCGCCGTCCGCAGATAAGCTATAATATGCTTTTACCGTTTGACAGCGCGCGTCCCGCCCTTTGCGACGCGGTGGCTACTGCAGTCGAAACCGAGATAAAATATGAGGGATATATAGAAAAGCAGAAGGCCAAGGTGCGCGAAATGCACCGCCTTGAAAGCCGACTTATCCCGCCGGATATCGATTACGACAGCATAGCCGGACTGCGGCTTGAGGCGCGCGAAAAGCTTAAAAAAATAAAACCGCAAAGCCTGGGACAGGCTTCGCGAATTTCGGGTGTCAGCCCCGCCGATATTTCGGTGCTTATAATTTATACCGGGGAGCGTGAAAAATAATGGCAACCTTTGATATGGAAAAGCTTCGCGCTCTTTGTGCGCCGTTTTTAGCGCTTGACGATACGGCGCTTGAAAATCTTAATATTTACGGCAATCTGCTAATCGAGTGGAACGAAAAAATGAACCTCACCGCGATAGTCGAGCCTGACGAGGTGCTTATAAAACATTTTTACGACTGTCTTTTGTTTTTTAAGAACGTAGAAGTCCCAAAGGGCGCAAAAATAATCGACGTGGGCACCGGCGCCGGTTTTCCCGGAATGGTGCTCAAAATCGCCCGTCCCGATATAAATCTTTGCCTGCTTGACAGCCTAAATAAAAGACTTGTGTTTTTAGAGGAGGTCTTAAGGGCAACCGGCCTTTCGGCCGACGTTATTCACGCCCGCGCCGAGGAGGGGGCAAAAAAGCCCGAGCTTCGCGAGGCGTTTGATATCGCCTGTGCGCGTGCGGTTGCCGCTATGCCGGTGCTTTCGGAATACTGCCTTCCCTACGTAAAGAGAGGCGGACTTTTTGTGGCTATGAAAGGTCCCGCCGCCGAGGACGAATTGGCGCTGGCAAAAAAGGCCTTAGCCGTGCTCGGAGGGGGAGAAGCCCATCTTTCGTGCGAAACGCTGCCTGATGGAAGCGAAAGGCGCATAATAAAAATAAAAAAGATATCGCAAACACCGACAAAATATCCGCGAAACAGCGGAAAAATATCAAAACAGCCGCTTTAAGCGGCTGTTTTTTTATCTGCACTTGTCGAAACTTGCGATGGAAAAATATGGTAATTTGCTTGCGTTTGAGTTACAATGAGTACAGAAAAAGAAAGGCGGCAGACAAAATGCTACTTAACGGACGAAAACGGCAAGAGGCAGTCCGACTAACCGAGCTGCCGCTAAGTGAAATCTTTAAAAGCCCCGACCAACCGAGGACAAGCTTTGATGAGTACGAAATTAAAAGCCTTAGCGAAAGCATAAAAGAAAACGGTCTTTTACAGCCGATTTCGGTGCGCCGTCAAGGCGGCGGATACTGTCTTATCGCAGGTGAAAGGCGGGTGCGCGCAGCGCGCCTGGCAGGGCTAAAGGTTATTCCCGCAATAATACACGAAACAGACGACCGAACGGCGGCAGTTTTTACGTTGCTTGAAAATCTGCAGCGCAGTGACCTTTCTCCGTTTGAGGAGGCCGAGGGAATAAAAAGACTTATCGGTATATACGGGGTATCGCAGTGTGAAGCGGCCGAGCGACTGGGAATTGCGCAGTCTACTCTTTCAAACAAACTCCGCATATTAAAGCTTTCTCAGTCGCAGCGCAACCGTATAGAGGCTGCGGGACTAAGCGAACGCCACGCCCGCGTGCTTTTAAAGGTGCCGCAAGAACAGCGCGATACTGTGCTGGACCGAATTTTGGCAGACGAGCTTAACGTAAAGGAGGCCGAAAGGCTGGTAGACGAGCTTCTGTCGCCGACAGAAAAACAGGAGCCCTGCAGAAAGTCGGGCATAGGAGACGTGCGGCTTTTTGCCAACAGCCTTTCAAAAATAGTAGATACTATGATAAAGGCGGGATACACCGCCAAAACGCGCAAAAGCGAGACCGACAGCTATATCGAATATACCGTAAGGATAGACAAAAAGTCGTCACAGTTGCGCCTGATTTAACCCACCCATATTCATCCCCATACAGCCTTTCCCCTAAAGGCAGCAAACGCCGTGCAGGTTTTCCTGTGCGGCGTTTGTGGTTTAATATAATAAAAAAAGGTGTCCAAACGGACACCTTTTTTATTAGTCATCAATATCGTGTGAATCGCGGGGAACGAAGGAAACGAACTGACTGCTCATTTCTGTATAGGTCGTATCAACGGCAAGGCGTTTTGTTCCGCGGTGATTCTTAACAATGTTTTTCTTGCTAAACAGCGAGAACATATATGTGCAGCAGAAAAGCGTAAAGCAGGCTGCAAGCACAATGCTGTGCGGGTCATCGTGAAGAAGTTGTTTGTTGTCGGTAGCAAGCAGCACAATCTGCGGAATGAATGCGCAGGCAGAAATAATGCTTGCCGCTATCGATATGGGGAAAAGTGCGCAGGCGCTGCGTCCGGCGGCAATGCCACATTCGAGCTTCAATAAGAACAGGAAGAACAGAAGTGCGGCACAGAGGAAAAGCAGAGTTACAACGTTTGCGGCGATAACCGATACGGTTGCGTAAACGGTAAATACGGTTATAAGCTTAAACATAAAGAAAAGCGGCAAAACGATGTAAACCAGCTTATTGATTTTATCGAAAACCTTGATATAGGGGCGAATAGCAAACAGCAAAAGCGCAAGAGAAGACAGAATACCGAAAAGGTCTGTAAGCATCACAAAGAGCGCCTGATTCGTAACGTATTCAACAAACAAAACGTCGTAAAGCATCGCAACAGAAAGGCATATAGCGGAACCGGAGAGAACGAGGTTCTTTTTAGGTGCGCCCTGTGCGGTGCGTCTTGTCTGGGTAGAAAGACCTACCGAAATAGCTGTGGCAACCACCATAAACAGCGAAAGCACGGCGGCAATAGCCTTGCTGTCGGCGGTGAAGAAGCCGCTTTCGGCATCGGTAAGATATAAAAGTTGCGCTGTGCGAACGTAAACCGTCATTACAGCGGCAATTACATAAAACAAAATAATTCTTGAGTACTTCAAAAAAGTGCACTTCCTGTTCGTATGAATTAAAAATAAAGTTGTCGCATAGAATTGGACAAGAACATCATCTATTTTATAACTATTTTACTCAAAAGTCAATAAAAGGAGAACAAAAATGCGAAATCTTTATTCTTTTTTTGCCGTCGCGCTGTTTTTTGTTATGTTACTGGCTCCGTTGGGGGCGAGCAAAGGAGAAATAATGCTGCCTCCCGTAGGCGACGGCGAAGCAGAGTTTACGGCAGAAGACGGGTTTAAAATTAAAACCGAGGCGGGCGTCGTTACCCTCTCGGCGGTAGATTATATATGCGGGGTGGTGGCGGCCGAAATGCCGGCACTCTACGAGCCAGAAGCCCTCAAAGCGCAGACCGTAGCGGCATATACATACGCGTACAAAAAACGTGAAGCGGCGGCTGAAAACGAATATCATCTGACCGACAGCCCGCTTACCGACCAGTGCTACCAGGACGAGGCGGCGCGCAGAGAAAAATGGGGCGAAAAGTTTGACGAATACGAAAGCAAAATAAAAGCCGCCGTGTCGGAGGTTTGCGGACAACTTATAACCTTTGGCGGAGAGCCTATCTTTGCGGCGTACCACGCTATGTCATCGGGCAAGACCGAGTCCGCCGTTAACGTGTGGGGCGGGGAGGTGCCTTACCTTTGCGGCGTGGACAGCGCGGCCGATATGCAGGCTGAAAACTATAAAACCGAGGTCGTGTTCACACCCGACGAGTTAATGCAAAGGTTATCGCTTGAGGGGCTGCCTCAGAATATAACCGAATGGGTTATAGAGAGTGAAAAAAGCGAGGCAGGAACGGTGCTTAGGTTTTC
Source organism: Acutalibacteraceae bacterium (assembly GCA_045604625.1). Classification (GTDB taxonomy): domain Bacteria; phylum Bacillota; class Clostridia; order Oscillospirales; family Acutalibacteraceae; genus SIG589. The sequence continues at coordinate 8,925 of JAZUOJ010000078.1, forward strand.
GCTCTGCGGCAACGAGTTTAAGGGAAGCGACGTGCGGGAAAAACTTTCTCTTCGCTCGTCCAACTTTGACGTAAACTATACAGACGGCGGCTACCTGTTTACGGTCTACGGTTCGGGACACGGTGTGGGTATGAGCCAAAACGGTGCAAACGCGATGGCAAAAGAGGGAAAGACCTATAGCGAAATTCTGCTTTGGTATTACCCCGGCTGCGAAATAAAATAAAGGCTGTGCACAGCACAGCCTTTTTATTTTTCTACTCTCCAGTCGATGGGTGGCAGACCGGCTTCTGCCAGCAGTCGGTTACAGGCGGAAAAATGCCGGCAGCCGAAAAATCCGCTGTACGCCGAAAGGGGGCTCGGGTGCGGGCATATAAGCTTTTTGTGTATAGGGTTATCGATTATATCGCACTTCTTTCGCGCGTGTGCACCCCAAAGCAGGAAAACGATGGGCGTCTGCTTTTTGTTAAGCTCGCTTATTACGCGGTTCGTAAACTGCTCCCAGCCTTTGTCCTTGTGGCTGCCCGCCTGTCCTCTGCGAACGGTCAGCACGTTGTTAAGCAGCAGCACGCCGCTTTTTGCCCAACCCGTGAGTTCGCCTCCCTTTGCAGGGGGAATACCGAGGTCGGAGTAAAGCTCGGAATATATATTCTTGAGTGACGGCGGCAGAGGTGTGCCCGGGCGCACCGAAAAGCAAAGTCCGTGGGCCTGTCCCGGCTCGTGATACGGGTCCTGCCCGATTATTACCGCGCGGCAGTCGGCAAAGGACGTGTACTTAAGCGCGTTAAAAATATCGTGCATGTCGGGATAAACCTCGTGCGAGGAGTATTCGCTTTTTAAAAAAGCGCGCAGCTGTTTATAATACGGTTTTTCCCATTCGTCCTTTAAAATTTCGTCCCAATCGTTACCGATATGTACCATAATTTACACCCCTTTGCATATTTTTAGTGTAGCATTTTCGCAAAATTTTGTCAATTAGCCTATTACACCAAAAAATTTTTTGTGGTACAATAATATAAAATGAAGGGGGTTGAGCGTTTGTTCAAAATAGGCGATACGGTGCTTTACGGCGCCACCGGAGTGTGTAAAATCGACTCGGTAGTAAAAAAGACGGTAATGGACGAGGAAAAAGAATACTATCTTTTGAAACCGCACGCACAGGATAAGTGTACGGTGTTTGTTCCGGTAGACAACACGGCGCTTTTGGCGAAGATGCGCAAAATTCTCTCAAAGCAGGAGATAGGTGAAATCCTTTGTACGATAGGCGAAAAGGAAGACATCTGGGAAGAAGACGAGGTTGCCCGACGCGAAAAGTTTCAAGAAATTATTCATAGCGGAGACCGCATGCAGGTAATGTTGCTTATACGTTCGCTTTACAATTATCAGCAGGCCCGTCTTTCGGAGGGCAAGCGACTGCACATATCTGACGAGCGCTATTTTGCCGAGGCAGAACGCCTGCTTTACGACGAGTTTTCAGCCGTGCTCGGCATTTCCCACGACGAGGTACTGCCGTATATAATAAGCAGGGTAAATAAGAATTAAAAAGCAGGGATATACACCCTGCTTTTGTTTTTTAAAAACTGTCGAATTTTGTTTAGCGGTTTTTGTTGATATAAAAACAAAGTTGTGCTATAATAGCGTTGCGACACAATTCAATATACGTTTTTGATGGATGCATAGTTTTTATTTTGGTAAAAACGCATGCTTCACCTTGTGTTCTGTCAAGAACGTAAGAATTGTGTCGCAGCAATCGAAGATGCGTTTTTCGTGCGTGGCTTCGGCTGCGCACTTTTTTATTTTGGAGGAGTAAATATGCATCAGTATACCGTCCTTAAAAAGCTCGACCATCTAAACAGGCTTGTTATACCCGCCGACATCAGAAAGGCATACGGCATTGAGAATAACGGCTGGCTGGCTATAATCCCGACAGATGGCGGAATACTAATAACGTCGGCAAAAGAAAATAAAGAACAGGAATAAAAAACACCACACGTTTTCGTGTGGTGTTTAATTTATATCTTTTACAGTATGCTATAGTTTACAACAACGGCAGCAAAAACAATGGAAACCATTGAAAGCAGCTTTATAAGAATGTTGATAGCGGGGCCCGAGGTGTCCTTAAACGGATCGCCTACAGTGTCACCTACAACGGCGGCTTTGTGGTTTTCGCTGCCCTTTCCGCCGAAGTTTCCACCCTCTATGTGTTTCTTTGCGTTGTCCCAGGCGCCGCCCGAGTTAGACATAAATACGGCAAGCAGGAAGCCCGAGGCGGTTGCACCTGCAAGCAGGCCTACAACCGAATGATAGCCAAGTACCAAACCAACGATTACCGGAACGATAATGGCAACAATGGTGGGAAGCACCATCTCGCGAAGGGAAGCCTTGGTGCAAAGGTCAACGCAGGAGGCGTAGTCGGGGTCCGCATCACCTTCCATAATACCCTTTATCTCGTGGAACTGGCGGCGAACCTCTTTAACAACCGACTGTGCAGCCTTGCCGACCGACTCCATAGTGAGTGCGGCAAACACGAAAGGCAGACAAGCGCCGATGAAAAGACCTATAAGTACGCGGGGATCCATAATATCAAAGGCGGTGTCAGCGTCAGGGTTAATGCTGGTAACCTTGGAAATGTAGGAAGCCATAAGAGCAAGAGCCGTAAGCGCGGCAGAACCGATAGCAAAGCCTTTGCCGGTGGCGGCGGTGGTGTTGCCCAGCGAGTCGAGTGCGTCGGTGCGCTCTCTTACCTCTTCGGGGAGGTTTGCCATTTGGGCAATACCGCCTGCGTTATCGGCAACGGGGCCGTATGCGTCGGTTGCGAGCGTGATACCCAGAGTAGAAAGCATTCCAACCGCGGCAAGGGCAATACCGTAAAGGCCGAACGAAGAATTTGTATCTGTAAATCCGCCTGCGGCGAAGTATGCAACGAGTATGCAAACAGCGATGATTATTATAGGCAGCAGGGTGGACATCATGCCAAGACCCAGTCCGCCGATAATAATGGTTGCCGAGCCGGTTTCCGACTTGCCTGCAAGCTTTCTTGTGGGCTTATACGAGTCAGAGGTAAAGTATTCGGTTGCCTGACCTATAAGCACGCCGGCTACGAGTCCTGCAAGAATGGCAAAATAAAATCCAACATATTTAAAATCCGTAACGCTGCCGGTAAGGGTTAGGTTTACAAGCGGCAGAGAAACAAGTGCTATAGCAATGGCACTAAAGTTTGTTCCGCGTGAAAGCGAAGCAAGCAAATTTTTCTGTGTTGCGTTTTCCTTGGTGCGAACAAGGAAAGTGCCGACGATAGAACATATTATACCAACTGCTGCCAAAATAAGCGGCAAAGCCAAAGCGTTAAAGTTGCCAAATGCGGCAACGCCCAGCGCGCAGCAGGAAATAATAGAGCCAACGTATGATTCGTAAAGGTCTGCGCCCATTCCGGCAACGTCGCCTACGTTGTCGCCTACGTTATCGGCAATAACGGCGGGGTTGCGGGGGTCGTCTTCGGGGATGCCGGCTTCAACCTTTCCTACAAGGTCGGCACCGACGTCTGCGGCCTTTGTAAATACGCCGCCGCCTACACGTGCGAACAGCGCCATTGATGACGCGCCCATACCAAAGGTGAGCATTGCCGAGGTAATTTCGCCGGCGTTACAGCCGAAAACATACTTGAGCAAGGCAAACCAAATTGAAATATCAAGAAGTCCGAGACCTACAACAGTAAATCCCATAACCGAGCCTGCGCCGAAAGCAACGCGAAGACCGCGGTTCAGTCCCTCGCGGCAGGCGTTAGCGGTGCGCGCGTTGGACGAGGTGGCAATCGTCATTCCCACAAAACCCGAAAGGCCGGAGAAAAGACCGCCGGTTACGAATGCAAACGGTACATACCAGGTAAGCAGCTTTGCTGCGGCCATACCGCAAAGCACGACGAACATCACGGCGAAGAATACAAAAACAACCTTATACTGTCTTTTAAGGTATGCTTTTGCACCCTGCTTGATGGATGCCGAGATTTTGCTCATAAGTTCGGTGCCTTCGGAAAATTTGAGTACGCGTTTTGCCGAAAACAGAGCAAACAAAAGAGCGATGAATGAGCCGATGAAGGTAAAAATTACAATATTGTTTACCAAATTTTTTCTCTCCCTTTAAAAGTTTAGCGGATTTTACCCGCCGCACGGACGACTCTAATTCTCAATGTACCGTAAAAACATTTTATTACTTAGCAAAACGAATGTCAAGGGCGAAAAATGACAACAAAATGCCCAAAAAGGGCGAAAAGTTATACATTATATATATAATGCGCCCGAGCAAGCAAAAAAGGAAAACAACAAACAAAAGTAGCAAAGTCGGAAAAAACAAGCAAAATTTTTGGTTTTGTGTTATTTTTTCTTTATTTTTCTTTGTTTTGTGTTGACAAACGTGTTGTTTTAGTGTAAAATCAGAATAGATTAATGTCGGGAGGTATCCGAATGAGCGAATTTTACACCAAAGAGATTAAAAAGTCGGAAAGAATCGATAGGCTTATTGCAGATCTTTACGACCATATGCCCGAAATTGAGGCAGACCGCGCGGTGTTACTGACCGAATCATATAAACAGACCGAAGGCGAGCCAATAACGGTGCGCCGAGCAAAGGCTTTTTACCACATATTAAAGAATATTCCGATAACCATCCGTCCCGGAGAGCTGATTGTCGGCAGTGCCACAAAATCGGCACGCGGATGCCAGGTTTTCCCCGAATACTCTTTTGAATGGCTGGAGGCCGAGTTCGACACCGTTGCGACCCGCGCTGCCGATCCGTTCTATATTTCGGAGGACACAAAGCAGACCCTGCGCGAGGTGTATAAGTATTGGAAGGGCAAGACCACAAGCGAGCTTGCAACCGCCTATATGGCGCCCGAAGCTCAGGCTGCCGTTGAGCACAATATGTATACGCCGGGCAACTACTATTATAACGGAATAGGACATCTGACCGTTGATTACGGCAAGGTGCTGAAAATAGGCTTCGACGGAATAAAACGCGAAGCGGCCGAAGCGCTGTCAAAGCTTTCGGTGGCAGACGGCGATTATTCAAAGCGCCACCACTTCCTGGGTGCGGTAATCTTGAGCTGCGAGGCGGCAATAACGTATGCCCGCCGCTATAGCCAACTCGCCCGCGAAATGGCAGAAAAGGAGCAGGATACCGAACGCCGTCGCGAGCTTATAAAAATCAGCGAAAACTGCGCCCGCGTGCCCGAGTTCGGTGCTACCTCGTTTTATGAGGCTTGTCAGTCCTTCTGGTTTGTGCAGATGCTTCTGCAGGTAGAGTCAAGCGGACACAGCATATCACCCGGACGTTTCGACCAGTATATGTACCCGTATTTCAAGGCAGACCTTGAAAGCGGCCGCGTTACCCGCGAGCAGGCACAGGAATATATGGACTGTATCTGGGTTAAGCTTAATGACCTTAACAAGGTGCGCGATGCCGCATCTGCCGAGGGCTTTGCAGGCTACAGCCTGTTCCAAAACCTCATAGCCGGCGGTCAGGACATACACGGAAACGATGCGACAAACGACCTTTCGTTTATGTCTATTGAGGCTACGATGCACGTTCTGCTCCCGCAACCGTCGTTCTCGGTTCGCGTATGGAACGGCACCCCGCACGAGTTTTTAATAAAGGCGGCAAAGCTTACCCGAACAGGTGTGGGACTGCCTGCCTACTATAACGACGAGGTTATAATTCCCTCGCTTCAGAGCCGAGGACTTACGCTTGAAGACGCCCGCGACTATAACATAATCGGTTGTGTTGAGCCGCAAAAGTGGGGCAAAACCGACGGATGGCACGATGCAGCGTTCTTTAATATGTGCCGCCCGCTTGAAATGGTTTTCAGCAACGGCGTAGATAAGGGTGTTCAGCTCGGACCCAAAACGGGTGAGCTGTCAGAGTTTAAGACCTTCCAGGATTTTTATAACGCTTATAAAACCCAAACAAAGTACTTTATCGAGTTAATGGTAAACTCGGATAACGCAATAGACACCGCCCACGCCGAGCGTTGCCCGCTTCCGTTCCAGTCCTCAATGGTTGAAGACTGTATAGGCAGGGGCAAGAGTCTGCAGGAAGGCGGCGCGGTCTACAACTTCACAGGACCCCAGGGCTTTGGTGTTGCCAATATGGCAGACGCGCTTTACGCCGTCAAAACCTTGGTGTACGACCAAAAGGTGCTGACGCTTGAGGAACTGAGCGAGGCGCTTGATAATAACTTCGGCAAGGACCTTGAAAGCCATCCCGCCGAAATTATGACCAAGCAGGTAGCAAAGGAGCTTATAGCACAGGGCAAAAACCTTACCGAAAAGGATATAGAAAAAATCTATTCTATGGTAAAGACCAATAACAGCCCTGCCGATAAAAAGGCTCGCTACGACGAAATACTGTCGCAGATAAACGCTCTGCCCAAGTACGGCAACGATATAAAACAAATAGATATGTTTGCGCGCGACGTCGCCTATACATATACAAAACCGCTACAGGAGTATAAAAACCCGCGCGGCGGAATTTTCCAAGCGGGACTTTATCCGGTTTCGGCAAACGTTCCTCTGGGCGCGCAGACCGGCGCAACCCCCGACGGCAGACTTGCAATGACACCCGTAGCCGACGGTGTTTCGCCTGCGGCGGGACGAGATACAAACGGTCCTACCGCTTCGGCAAACTCGGTATCAAGGCTTGACCACTTTATAGCCTCGAACGGAACCCTCTTTAATATGAAGTTCCACCCCTCGGCGCTGGCAGGTGACAGCGGACTTGAGAGCTTTGTATCCCTCGTTCGCGGATACTTCGACCAAAAGGGAAGCCATATGCAGTTTAACGTCGTATCGCGCGAGACACTTCGTGACGCGCAGCGCAACCCCGACAAGTACAGGTCGCTGGTTGTCCGCGTTGCGGGATACAGCGCACTGTTCACAACCCTTTCCCGCTCACTGCAGGAGGATATAATCAACCGTACCGAGCAGGGAGGATTCTAATGGACGATATACTGAATGTACGGGGAAGAATCTTTGACATTCAGCGTTTTTCGGTTCACGACGGTCCGGGTGTACGTACCATTGTTTTCTTAAAAGGCTGCCCCTTAAGGTGCCGATGGTGCTGCAACCCCGAATCGCAGTCATACGAAATTGAAACTATGGTGCAAAACGGTGTAAATAAAACGGTGGGCCGTGACGTAACGGTCGCCGAAGTAATGGAAACCGTTCAAAAAGACCGCGTTTATTACCGCAGAAGCGGCGGAGGAATAACCCTCTCGGGCGGCGAAATGCTGATGCAGCCCGACTTTGCGGCGGCGCTTCTCAGGGCGGCCAAAAACTCCGGAATTACAACGGCGGTAGAAACCACCTCGTTTGCACCGTTTTCGGTAATCGAAAAGGTACTTCCCTTTATTGACACCTACCTTATGGATATAAAACACATGGACAGTGTTAAACATAAGGAATACACAAACCAGCCGAACGAGCTGATTTTGGAAAATGCCGCGCGCATAGCCAAAAGCGGAAAGCGGCTGATAATCAGAACGCCGGTAATTCCCGGCTTCAACGACACTCCGGACGAAATTGCGGCAATCGCACGATTCGCCTCGTCGCTTCCGGGGGTAGAGGAAATGCATATACTGCCCTATCACCGAATAGGACAGGATAAATATGCCGGACTTTCGCGCGAGTACACACTTTCTCATTTATTGCCGCCCGACGGCGAAAAAATGGACTCACTGTTAAAGGTTGTGTGCTCGTACGGACTAAAAGGTAAGATAGGAGGTTAAGGATAATGAATTTTGACGGTTTGCCGCCAAGCGACGGCAAGCAAAGAATTATACAAGAGCTTGTTCCCGGAAAACAGATAACGATAGCACATATCATTGCTAACCCGGACGAGGTTTTGTATAAAAAGCTGGGACTTGACCCCGCAGTAGACTATAGCCGCAGCGCTATAGGAATCCTTACCTTAAGTCCGAGTGAAACGGCAATAATAGCGGGTGATATCGCTATTAAGTCCTCCGGTGCGGAACTTGGCTTTGTCGACCGCTTCAGCGGCACGGTAATAGTAACCGGCACCGTATCGCAGGTTGAGTCGTCACTTGCGGCGGTTGTGGACTACGCAAGAGATAAGCTTGGATTTACGGTCTGTGAAATAACAAAGACCTAATGCGAAAGCTAATACTTATAGGCCGCAGCGGCGCGGGTAAAACAACGCTGACCCAAGCGCTTCGCGGCACAAAGGTCGAATACCACAAAACACAGTATATAAGCTATGACGACTGGCTTATAGACACCCCGGGCGAATACGCCGAAAATGCGGGTCTCGGTTGCGCGCTCTGCCTTTATTCGTACGAGGCAGACGTAGTAGGGCTTTTGCTGGCGGCAAACGAGCCGTATTCACTCTATCCGCCCAACATTACCTGTATGGTAAACCGCGAGGTTATTGGAATAGTAACCAGCCGTGAGGGAGAAAACCCCGACCGTGCGGTGAGGTGGCTCACCCTTTCCGGGTGCAAAAAAGTTTTCATTATAGACAGTCTTACGGGCAAAGGAATACCTGAATTGATAGATTTTCTTAAAAAACCAAGCGAAAAAATCTAAAAAACAACAAAAACAAAGATTTTTTATCGGTTTTGTGTTGACTTTTCTGTTTGATTGTGCTAACATTTAATATGTAAAAATAAAAAATAAAAGGAGTTTTGCAAAATGGCAAGCGAGTATGAAATCAAAAAACAAATTTGCGAAATCGGAAAAAGAATTTATAACCAGGGAATGGTTGCTTCTAACGACGGCAATATTTCTGTTAAGTTGAACGACAACGAATTCCTCTGCACCCCCACAGGCGTATCCAAGGGCTTTATGACCCCCGAATACATCTGTAAGGTTGACCGTGACGGAAAGGTTATCCAGGCAAACGCCGGATTCAAACCCTCGTCCGAAATCAAAATGCACATGAGAGTTTATAAGGAGCGTCCCGACGTTAACTCGGTAGTTCACGCACACCCCATCTATGCTACCGGATTTGCTATCGCAGGCATTCCGCTTACACAGCCCATCATGCCCGAGGCTGTTATCTCTCTCGGCTGCGTTCCGATTGCTGAGTACGGCACCCCCTCTACAGAGGAAATTCCGGATGCAGTTTCTAAGTATCTTCAGCACTTTGATGCAGTTCTGCTTGAGAACCACGGTGCTCTTACCTTCTCTGACTCTCTGCTTAACGCATATCACAAGATGGAGTCGGTAGAGTTCTATGCAAAGCTTCTCTACATATCCAAGCAGTTAGGCGGCCCGAAGGAGCTTTCTGATTCACAGGTTCAGCGCCTTTACGAGATTCGCCGTCAGTTCGGCATGAAGGGTAAGCATCCTGCTGACCTTTGCCCCAACGCACAGAGCGGTCAGCCCAGCTGTCACGGCTGCGGCGGTAACTGCGGTGGCAACTGCGGCGGCAACGCTGATTTAGTTGCTGAAATTACCAAGCGTGTTATGGAGCAGCTCGGAAAATAAGAGGTGACAACAATGGATGAAAAATTAGTAAATTCCATTGTAGATACGGTAGTAAAAAGCCTGGCCCCTCCGACCGATATGACGCTTTCAATGGCCCTTTCCCTTGCCGAAAAGGTAAAGGAGAAGGCAAAAGAGATGGGCGTTAATGCGGTGGTTGCGATATCTAACAAGGCGGCGCATCCCGTGCTTGTCCATTGTATGGACGACTCCTACATAGCAAGCTACGACGTTGCCTTCGGCAAGGCCTATACCGTAGTATCTCTTAAAATGTCAACCAGTGAGCTTAAAAGATTGGCACAGCCCGGCGGCTCACTTTACGGTATTCAGTTTACAAACGGCGGAAAAATTGTTATCTTCGGCGGTGGCGAACCGCTGTATAACAAAAACGGCGAGCTTATAGGCGGCCTTGGCGTAAGCGGAGGAAGCGAGGCTCAGGATACCGCGCTGGCTGAATACGGCAAGAAAATATTCGAAAACGCGAGATAATCGCGACAGAAAGGCAGAGATATTTAATGGATATAAATTCAGCAAATATCGAACAGATTGTAAGACAGGTGCTTGAGGGTATGAACGGCAGTTCTGCTCCTGCCGCTGCTTCGGGAAACATTCCGTCTGTGGCGCACGTAGCAATGCTGACCGGACTCGAAAAGATAGAGGTCAAGGAATACCCCATACCTGCCGTCGGCGATGACGACGTTCTCGTAAAGGTGGAGGGCTGCGGAGTATGCGGCACCGACGCCCACGAGTACAAGCGTGACCCGTTCGGACTTATTCCCGTAGCACTCGGACACGAGGGCACCGGAGAAATTGTCAAGATGGGCAAAAACGTCAAGACCGACAGCGCGGGCAAACCCCTTAAGGTCGGCGACAAGGTTGTTACCTGCATGATCTTTAAGGATAACCCCGATATTACAATGTTTGATTTAAATAAGCAGAATGTCGGCGGTGCAGACGTTTACGGACTCCTGCCCGATGACGACGTTCACCTAAACGGTTGGTTCAGCGATTACATACTGGTTCGCGGCGGCTCTACAATATTCAACGTAAGCGACCTCGACCTTGATTCCAGAATTCTAATAGAGCCTTGTGCAGTTCTTATCCACGCAGTAGAACGTGCCAAGACCACCGGAATTCTCCGCTTTAACAGCCGCGTTGCAGTACAGGGCTGCGGACCTATCGGTCTTATCTGTATTGCGGTTCTCCGTGCGATGGGAATCGAAAATATCGTAGCCATCGACGGCGAGCAGAAGCGTCTTGACTTCGCAAAAAAAATGGGCGCAGACCACTCGGTCAACTTTAAAGACTACAAAGGAATTGAAGCTCTGGCAGACGGCGTAAAGGACGCTTTTGGCGGCTACCTTGCTGACTTTGCCTTCCAGTGCACAGGTTCTCCCGTTGCTCACGCAAACATTTATAAGTTTATACGCAACGGCGGCGGCCTTTGTGAGCTTGGCTTCTTTATCAACGGCGGCGATGCAACCATCAACCCGCACTTTGATATATGCTCTAAGGAAATTACAACCGTAGGCTCGTGGGTATACACCCTGCGTGACTACGCCACAACCTTTGACTTCCTTAAACGTGCAAAGGCAATAGGACTTCCTATGGGCGACCTTATAACCCACAAATTCCCCCTCGAGCAAATCGACGAAGCGTTTAAGACCAACCTGAGCATGCAGGGACTTAAAATCGCGGTCGTAAACAAGTAGGAGGAAGACTATGGGAAAGGCTACCGGAATAATTGAGGTTTACGGCCTCGTAGCGGCGTTTGTCGCTTGTGACGCCGGCTGCAAAGCGGCAGACGTAACGGTTGAAAACTTCGATAAAAACAAACCCGGCAACCCCGATTCTTTAACTGTACCGCTAATCGTAGCGGTAAAGTTCCGTGGAACGGTGGATAACGTAACCGCTGCTATCGAGGCAGCGAAAGAGGCGGCAAACCGTGTTTCGGGTGTGGTAACAACCCACATTCTGACAAGCACCGAGCCGGATACAGAACACATGTTAAAACTAAGTGGATTTGATAAAAACTAGGAGGAACAGTCATGAAAGAAGCACTTGGAATGGTAGAAACCCGCGGTCTTGTAGCCGCAATTGAGGCAGCAGACGCAATGACAAAGGCAGCAGAGGTTGAGCTTATCGGCACCGAAAAAATCGGTTCGGGACTCGTATCTGTTATGGTTCGCGGCGACGTTGGCGCAGTAAAGGCAGCTGTAGAGGCCGGCTCTAACTCGGCTTCCCGCCTTGGCGAGCTTGTTGCTACCCACGTAATTCCGCGTCCGCATAATGACGTTGAGAAGATTTTACCGAAACTCTAAAGAGTGAGGAGATAAACTATGAAGTCTTTAGGACTTGTTGAGGTATCGGGTGTTACCGCCGCTATAGACTGTCTCGACATTATGTGCAAATCTGCAGAAGTAGAGTTTGTAACGTGGGAAAGAAAGCTCGGCGGAAGACTGGTTACCATCATAATAGAGGGCAGCGTTTCGGCTGTTACCGCCGCGGTTGAGAATGCCGTAGCAGGTGCCATTATAAAGCCCTGCTCATACGCGGTTATTGCCAACCCGCACGACGAAACAAAACGCATAGTCGAAAAGAGTGCTGCACGTATAAAAAAGGCTAATGCTAAAGCCTAAGGAAAAGGGGTAAAAAAGCATGGCAGAACAAAAGAAAAAAGCTCCCGCCGCCAAGCCCGAGGAAACAAAGGCACCGGCTGCGGAAACTCAAAAAACCACACCTAAAAGGGAGGTAAAGAAAATGTCACTTGAAGCATTGGGAATGATCGAAACTCGCGGTCTTGTAGCCGCAATCGAGGCAGCAGACGCAATGGTAAAGGCTGCAAACGTTGAGCTTATCGGCACCGAAAAAATCGGTTCCGGACTCGTATCGGTTATGGTACGCGGCGACGTTGGCGCTGTTAAGTCGGCTGTAGAGGCAGGCTCTAATTCTGCTTCCCGTCTGGGCGAGATTATCGCAACACACGTAATTCCGCGCCCGCATAATGATGTTGAGAAGATTTTACCGTCTATCAAATAAAAAAATTTAGGAGGAAACGCAAATGACACTCGAAGCTCTTGGTATGATTGAAACCCGCGGTCTTGTAGCTGCTATCGAAGCTGCTGACGCAATGGTAAAGGCTGCAAACGTTGAGCTTATCGGCACCGAGAAGATCGGTTCCGGACTCGTATCGGTTATGGTACGCGGTGATGTTGGTGCTGTTAAGGCAGCTGTTGAGGCAGGTTCTAACTCTGCTTCCAGCCTTGGCGAAATCGTAGCAACACACGTAATTCCGCGTCCCCACGGCGACGTTGAGAAGATTTTACCGTCGCTTAAGTAAGAATAGACAGAAGTAACGCCGCGGGTTAGCCCCCCGCCCGCCCTATTCT
>JAZUOJ010000079.1:0-15488 GCA_045604625.1 Acutalibacteraceae bacterium
TATAAGTATGCAGAAATTGCAGAGAGTGATTTATTAAAGGCAGACAGCCTTCAGTACAATGCTTTTGCTATTGCAGTTAACGCTACCGCAGACGCTAACGACCCCTATGCCGTAACCGTTACATTGGCTGACGGCAACAGCGTTACAGGTAACATTCCTGCCGACTGCTTCAATGCTGACGCCGTTCTTTCTTCCGGAAAGGCTGTTGTTCAGTTTACTGTAGGCGCTTTAAACTCTACAGGCGCTATTATGAGTGGTGCAACCAATAACTCCTATGATGTTGTTGGCTACCGCGACAACACAGTAGCAGTTTCTAATATTGCTTGGTTGAATGAGAAAATTGCAGCGCTTGACGTAGAGGCTGTTAAAGAAAGCGACATTGCTGCTATAAACGAAATTGAAGCAGTTTATAACTCGCTTATAGATATGAACAAAGCGCAGGTTGTAAATGCCGAAAAAATATCAACCCTCAAGCAGGCTGTTCTTCCCCTCGTAAAGGAAGGCTATATAACCTACGGCGCAGCTTCCGAGTTTACCAGTGACCACTGGTCCTCCTCTAATCCTCCCGTACTTTCCTATGCTGACGGAATGATAGGTCTTTGCTTTAATGATACCGCCCTCTCGGTTGGCAAGCGTATAGGACCTGACAATGCGGTTGAATTTGACGGAATCGAGTATAAGTTCAATAACCTCGTTAGCCATTCTACTACCACAACCGTAGCAGGCTTTGGTGTTGCCTTCACAAAGGATACTTCCTTTGTAAGCAGCGGCACCTTCTCAAGCGGACTTCTGCTTTTCCTTGATGCTAAAGCAGGTAACCTTTTACTCAATCTTAACGGTAAAACCAAGTATTTAACCCTTATCGAGAACAGCGACGTACTTAAGCTCGCAAATCTTCAGTACAACGCATTTACTCTGGGAATAGCCGCAACAAATGATGAAAACAATCCATACTGCGTAACCATTAGAAGCGCAAACGGACAGAGCGTATCTGCAAATATTCCTGCTGAATATTTCGACGCTGCTACCGTTATGTCGGGCGGCAAATCGTACGTAACCTTTACCCGTGGTCGTTATGACAGCACCGGTGCAACCGCCGGCTCTACCTACACCACCTTTAACGTTGTTGGTTACCGTAACAGCAAAGATTCGCAGGCAAATATTGCTTGGGTAAACGAGCAGCTGGCAGCACTTGATGCCTCTACAGTTACCACTTCGGACGTTGCTACCATCAACAAGATAGACGTACTCTACGGCGCGATGATTCCGGCAGAAAAGGCTTCCATCGTAGGTGCTGAAGAAATAGCAGCACTTACCGCGAAAGCAGGCGAGCTTGTAGCCGACGGATACACCGTACTTAAGACATCAAACCTTACCGGTTATCACTATTACAACACCTTCACTCACAGCACAGTTGACGGTCTTGTTAGAATGAACTTTACCGTTTCTAACATGAACCCCGCAAGAACTACTTGGATAAATTACACAGTAAGACTTGACGGTCTTAAGGTAAAGGTAGACCGTTTCTATGCTAACGACAGCGCTACCAAGACCGGTCTTGGCGTTGTTCTGTCTGCAGGCTCAAACCTCGACGGTATAGATATTACACAGGCTTCAAGAAGCGGCTTCATACTCTATATCGATATGAACACAGGCGACCTGATTGCACAGCGCAAGGATGGTTCTACCGTTACTACCACCAAGATAGTTGAGGGTAACGACCTTCTCAAATATGCCAACCTTCAGTACGAGGCTATCGAAATCGGCTTTGATGTTGAAGATGACGTTTTAAACGTTAGCGTAAGCACAGCCGATGGCGACACCGTTTCAGCGACAGTTCCTGCCGATTACTTCAACGCAGAAACCGTTCTTGCTGACGGCAAAACCTACTTTGCTTTAACACCCGGTAGATACAACCCGACAGGCGCTTCCGGCTTTGAAACTGCTGCTATCAACGACACGTTCGATATTATCGGATACTGTGAAGCAGAGGAAAAAGCTTTTGCGGGTGCATCAATTTCGGTTGGCAGCAACATTGACGTTAACTTCAAGGTTAACCCCGACGTTGTAGCAGATTTCACCGACGTATATGCAAAGTTCACCGTTGGTTCACAGTCTGTAGACGTAACCGAGACTACTACCGATGATAACGGCAGACTTGTTTATTCACTTCCGCAGATAGCACCTAACCTTATGGTTGAAACTATCTATGCTACCATTTACGGCACCGATGCTGAGGGTAACCCGGTTGCTATTGACGAAGCAGAATATACAATTGCAGAATACTGCTACAATATGCTGGAGAAGAACGCCGGTAACGCAAAGCTTTGCCAGGTTCTTATTGACACCTTAAAGTACGGCGCAAGCGCACAGACTTATACCGGTCGAGACACCGATAATCTTGCAACCTACGGTCTTACCGAGGATCAGTTGAACAACACCGCTACTCCCACACTTGAGTCCTGCACAAACACCAAGGTTAATGCCGAGGACGTTGCAGACGAACAGGTTAAGTGGAAGAGTGCAAGCCTCTATCTTGACGGTCAGGTAAACCTCCGCTTCAAGATTCAGACCGCAAGCCTTGCAGGCACTACGTTTAAGGTTGTAACCGAGAACGGCGAGTGGACACTTACCACCGACGACATTGCACGCAGCCTTGGCGGCAACACCTATTATCTCGACTTTGGTAAGCTTGGCGCACATCAGATGCGTGATAAGATTGAAATCACCGCCTACAAGGACGGCGTAGCAGTAAGTAATACACTTCGCTACAGTGTTGAGTCTTATGCTTACGCAAAGCAGAACAGCACAACACCCGGCCTTGCCAATTTGGTTAAGTCAATAATCAACTACGGTGATTCTACCGCAGCATATCTTGCACAGTAGAAAGGGGAGACGATTAGAGATGAATAAAAATTATATAAGTCCTGAAATGGTCGTTTCAACTCTTACTATGGAGGAGAATATTGCCGGTATTTCAGTAGGTGTTCAGACCGAAGAAGACGAGTTCTAAACTCTGGTAAAATTAAAGCTCGCACACAGAAATGTGTGCGAGCTTTTTTTTGCTTTTTCTTAAATATCAATATCGCAGAATACATGTTGTTCGGCTGATTTTTTCGCCGCAAGACACATAGTGGCACTAAGCATTCCGTCGCTAAGTGGAGAGAGCGAGGTGTCCTTACCCATCATAACATCAATAAAGTTTTTAACCAGTACCTCATCGCCGCCGCTGTGACTGCCCTCTTGAAGTATTTTATATTCCTCGTTCACACGTTCAAGATGGCGAAAGACGCTTATTTTACCGCTGTTCCAATCAAACTCCAGCGTGCCTTTGTATCCAATAAGTCTTGCTCCTCGCTTGCCCGCGCCGTTGCGGGAGATAAAGTTTTGGCTATATACAACGTGCATACCGTTTTCGTATTCTACGATAACGCTGCCGCTGTCTTCGTTACCCGTGTCGGTTGCAAAACAACAGTAAGGACCGTATTCGGCATCGCCGTTTTTTGTTACGTAAAGCGGGCTTTCGGTGCAGGTTTCGTACTTTTCGCATTCGCGGCAAAGCTGCCCTGCGGGCATATCGCCCTTAAAAACCAGCTTCGATTTCATAGCGCAAAGTCTTATCGGTTTGAGTCCACCCAGCAGATGATTTATATAGTCTAGGTCGTGGGTTGCTTTTTGCAAAAACAGGCCACCGGTTTCGCTTTCGTCGCGATACCAGGCGTGGTAGTAAACGCGGCCGTAGTGAACGTTGTTGTATGCCTGAATATGCGCAATTTCACCCAACTTGCCCGAATCAACTATTTCCTTTACGCAGTCCATCATTTTGGTGAGACGCAGCGGAAAAGATACCACCGTTTTATAGTTCATATGCGGTATTTGTTTTAATTTTTCCAGGTCGTCAAAATTAGTACAAACCGGCTTTTCGAGGAACATAGGAATACCATATTTTGCAACAAGCAAAGCCAACTTTGTATGTAGTGAACAACGGGTGCCAATACAAACACCGTCGAGTTTTTCCGCATTTAACATTTCTTCGGCATCCTTATAATATCTGATGCCGTTTATTTGTTTTTTTTCAAGCTCTTTTCTTATTTCATCACAGCGCGGGTCGGCTATTGCTGATAATTGCGCCTTGCCGCTTTTTAAAATCAAATCAACAATTAGTTTAATTCTATCGCCGTAACCTATTACACCAACGTTTAGCATACTAACATCCTCTCGTATGTTTTTTACAATTTAATAATATAACAATATAGAGAACAGGACAATAGATTAACACGCTATTTTTTAGCACAAAAATGCTATTGCGTTTATATTCAAGTCGTGTTAGAATGATAGCGGTGATAAAAATGGAAATTTCCTGCGAAAAGCTTTCAAAAAATTATCTCGAGGTCAATAGCTGTGAAAGACAGTTCCTTTCCGACCAAGATTATACTATGCTGCGCGAGCGCGGCAGGGTAGATTACCATATTCTTTATATTACGAAGGGTTTTTGCATAACCGAATTTGACGGCAAAGAGTATCGCGTCGGGGCAGGGAATATAATACTTTATATGCCGCACGAAAGGCAAAAGTATAGCTTTAATGCTGTTGATGGTTCTGTTTCGTGTTATATACATTTCAGCGGCACGGGTTGCGAGGAGATACTAAAGCGGTTTGGTTTTTTAGGCAAGCACATAATCTATGTGGGGCTGAGTAGCAAACTTGAAAATATCTTTACAAGAATGGCAGATGAATACGCCCTTAAAAAGGAGTTTTATGTGGATAGCTGTACGGCGCTTTTGTGGCAGTTTTTGGCTGTGGCAGGCCGCTTTGCAAAATACCACCGGGACGAAATAAACATCGTAAATGAAAATGCCGTCGATAACGTCTGCAGATATATGCATAAAAATTTTTCCGAAAACAACGATGTGAAGTTTTATGCTGATATGTGCAACCTTAGTGTTAGTAGATTTACCCACGTGTTTAAGGCCAGCACCGGAACATCACCACGGCAGTATGTAATCAAGATTAAGCTTGATATAGCGCAGCAACTGCTGGAAAACACCAATCTTGGCATATCCGAGATAGCTATGGCGGTTGGTATAGAGGACGGAAACTATTTCAGCCGTCTTGTAAAAAAGCGTACTGGACATTCGCCAAAATATTTCAAGGGATAACAAAACCAGAAACAGGATATCCTGTTTCGGGTTTTTATTTTATTCACTAGAGCCTTTTCATTTTCATATTTTTGGCAACAAGTGTCAGCACCAACATAATTATATACAGGCAACCAATGGTAATGAATATTGCCGGCCAGCCGAAGGCGTCCTTAACAAATCCAAATATAAGCGCCTGAATGGCGGCACCCATATATACAGCCCAGTCCAGCACACCTACAACGGTGGAGGACAGAGCGCGTCCCCCCATATCACCGGCAATAGCCCATATAACGCCGGTAACCATTGCAGAAATACCTACAAGCAGGAGCATAATAGATGCGGGTCCCTGACTTTTTATAAACGGGAAGGTTATCATTCCGCAGAATGTGACAATTGAAGCTAGAATAAGCATAGGCTCGCGTTTGCCCTTAAACACCTTATCGGTGATGAACGGGAAAACAAACATAGCGCAGGCTTGGCCTATGGGAAGCAGAATTGAGCTGAATATTCCGTCCTTTATGGAAAGACCCAGAGATTCCATAAAATAGGTAGGAACCCAGGTGAGCAGACCGTAGCGGCCGATACCGGCAATAGCCGAAATAAGGCAGAAAACAATAACCTTAGGCTCGCTGAACAGCAGCTTATACGGATAAAGGTAGCCCGATTTTTCAATCTTTTCGGTAAGTTCATTATCGCGCTGGGCAGCATCTTCATCCTCTTCCTTAAAGGGCTTAAGACCGATATCCTCGGGCTGTGCCTTAAACAAAAGACCAAAAACGATAAGCATAAGCACCATAGGAAGCATCGGGAAACGGAAGGCGGCACGCCAACCCCATTCGGGATTTAACTCCATACAAAGCAGTATAGTCATATATGTAACAACCTGTGCAGTTCCGGTGAATGCGGTTGCAAGTCCCGAAGCAAAGCCGCGGTCCCGTTTAGGCCACCATTTATTTAGAACGCCCAAGCCGTTTGCCCACACCATTGACTGGCAAAATCCATTGATTCCCCAAAGGACGGCTATAACGGGAACGGAATGTTGGAACGAGATTATAACGTTAAGTGCGGCGGAGGTGAAAACACCCAGCATCATAAACTTTTTGTACCCAAAATACGCGCCAAGGCGTCCGTTTATAAGCTGGCCAAACGCATAACACCAAAACAGTGCCGAAGAAACAACGCCCATTGCGGCGGTAGAAGAACCAAGCTCCTCTGCCATTTGTGTCATAACAAGGTTTATGTTTTGTCTGCCGTTGTAGAAAAATAGGTATGTAAGGCCAAAGCTTAAGAGCATTTTCCACGCAAACTGTTTAAACGTAGAATATTCTGCCTCGGTGTAGCCGTAGGTGTTTGTGGGTTGTTTTGACAAAATTTTTCCTCCTTCGTTTGCGTAAACTACTCAGAAAAAATTTCGCTGTCAGCCTCGTCAAACGGCAAAATTTCTGCAGTTACGCGCTCATAATCTTCAAGATTATCTATTTCATCTATGTAGTAGTCGCTATACGAGAAAGCCCGTATATTGAGCGAGGGGAAGATTTCGTTTAATGCGTTTTCGGCATAGCACTTGTCTTCTCCCTTGTTTATAAATTCTGTGACCTTTTCTATCCAAGCGGCAGCAGTCGACTTATCCATTTTGTAGAAAGGCTGGAAAGCAAAGCAGTCTTTATCAAAAATGTTTATGGATACCTCTAAAACCTTGCCATCCTTTACTCTGCCCTTGAAATCCTTCTCGGGAAGAGCTTTTTCAAAGTTAACGGTTGCGGTATTCTTGTCCTCGCAGGCGAGCACGTCGCGCACCAGTTTTCGGTTAAACACCAAATCGCCGTGCAGGAAAACAAGGTCGTCATTCATATATTCACGTGCAAGATACATTGAATATATGTAGTTGGTTTTATTATATATCTCGTTGCGGACAAACGTAAAATTAAGCTCGGGGAAATCTCCGGCCTCATTTTTAAGCTGTTCCTCAAAAGGACCGGTCGTTACAATAAAATCTTTTATTCCTTCTGCGCTTAAAAGGCGGAGCTGACGGTGGAATATTGTTTCACCGTTTTTCAGTCTTGCCATAGACTTGTGATTTTTTTCTGTAAAATCACCCATTCGGTTTCCGAGTCCTGAATTAAAAATTACAGCTTTCATTTTATCTCTCCTAAACATTATATATACAAATTACGCTTTTTTCAAGAACACTCTACAATTATAATGCTAATTGCCGGAAAATCAACAAAAAGTTGATTTTTCTTCAAAAAAAGGACTTGAAAATCACCTTATGTTGATTTATAATACACAAAATGGCAAAGGAGATGCAAAATGTCAGTAGGAGCAAATATTAAAAAACGCAGATACGAGCTTAAAATGTCACAGCAGGAACTGGCTTCGGCTATGGGCTACAAAACTCGCTCCACTATTGCAAAAATAGAGTCGGGAGAGAACGATGTTTCGCACAAAAAGCTGCAGAAATTTGCACAGGTGCTTGACACTACAGTTGAGGGCTTGATAACAGGATATTCTTCGGCTGTCAACCCGCAGAACAATGAAGAACCCTCTACACACGGCACCCGTAGTCGAAACATAGCTATAATTTTGGCGGGCGGAAAGTCAAACAGAAATCGCCAAAATATACCAAGCCAGTTTATCAGCGTTAACGGAAAACCGATTTTGGTTTACTGTATGAATGCTTACCAGACCCATCCGCTGATAGACGATATATACGTAGTATGTCTAAAGGGTTGGGAAAAAATAGTAAGAGCCTTTGCCGAGCAAAACGGTATTACAAAGCTCAGGGGCATTGTTATGGGCGGTGCAAGCGGTATTCTTTCGCTTAAAAACGCCATAGACGATATTGAATACCGTTCTTCACCAGACGATATTGTAGTGATACAGGAGGCTACAAGGCCAATGGTGAGCGCCGAAATGATTTCAAGACTCTTAAGGGCAAGTATGGAAAAGGGCAGCGCAACGGTGTGTCACACTATGAATGATTACGTTCAGTTTGAAGTATCGGGAGAAAAACCCAAATACGTTGATAGAAACAAAATAATAGCACTGCAGTCGCCCGAGGCACATCGGCTTTCGCTTCTAAAAAAGGTTTTTGAACGCGCGAAGGCGCAAGGGCACGCGCTGAGTGAATCTTGCTGTACGATGCTGCTTTATAATCTTGGGTATGATATAAATTTCATAGAATCCGGAGTTAATAATATAAAAATTACGCGAGAAGAAGATATAGCCGCGTTCGGAGCGTTGGTAAAATAGTAATATGTGAAATTCATAAAATAAAAAGCACCCGCCAGAGGCGAGTGCTTTTATTTTTCACGGTTTTTAAATACAAAAAATTTGCTTATAAAATAGTTACCCACAATGACCAAAACTTGGGTTTCCAGTTTTCCTATCATCTCGTTTTGTCCGAGCACCGTTACGGTAAGCCATACGCCGCCTACCTCAATTACCATAGTGCTAAGCCTTGCACCGATGAATTTTGTCATTTCTAAGGCAAGCTCTAAAAAAGAGTTTGTTTTAGACCCGAAAACAAAAATTTTATTGGTTACGTATGCAAAGAGTATGGAAACGGCAACCGAGATGATATTTGCAACGGTTATTCCCGCGTCACTTTGCCCCATAGGCGTTAGGTTGCAAAGCACCCAAAAGACCGCAAGATTTACAAGCGTTGTGCAGCCGCCTATAAAAATATAACGAAATGCCTGACTGAAAATAAACTTTTTAATTTTTTCTAGCATAGTCAAATAATCCTTTTTTATATTACTTGTATTTTATCGCACAGGGTGATAAAAATCAATAATTTTAATTAAACACTTGAGAACGGTACAGACTTGGTTTATAATGTATTTAGAATATGTTTCATAAAATCGGAGGTACTAAAATGAAGGTTTGTGTTGTTCAGCCATATTATTCCTTTGACCCGAAGGAAACCGAAAAATGTTATAAAGAGATGTGCGAGCTGATTGATAGCTGCACACCCGACCTTGATTTAATTGTAATACCCGAATATAGCGACGTTCCGGCCGACCAGGCAAACAAGGCCGACTTCCACGCTATGATAGAAAAGTATAATAAGGATATTTTAAACCGCGCTGCCGAAACGGCACGACGTTGTAACGCTCTGGTTTTTGCTAACGCCGCCCACAAGTGTAGTGACGGCTGGCGCAACACAACCCACGCGTTCGACCGCGAGGGAAACGTTGTTGGAAGATATTATAAAGCGCATCCCGCACCCAGCGAGGTGAAAACCGAGGCTGAAGGCGGTAACGAGCTTGGTGTTTCCTATAGTTACGAGCCGGCAGAACCGTATACCGTCGAAATTGAGGGTATCCGTTTCGGATTTATGACCTGCTATGATTTTTATTTTTACGAAAATTTTGCACCGCTTGCGCTTAAGGATATAGATATAATTATCGGTTGTTCTCATCAGCGCACCGATAAACACGAAGCATTGTCGATAATCAACCGCTTTTTGTGCTACAACACTAACGCATATCTTATTCGTAGTGCCGTATCGCTGGGACTTGATTCTGATATTTGCGGCTGTAGCTGTGTTATCGCGCCTGACGGCGAGGTGCTTGTAGATTTGAAGAGCGAGATAGGTCTCGGTATATGCGAAATCGACCCGCACAAAAAATACTACAAGGCCGCAGGTTTTAAGGGCAAGGAAAAGGCTCATTGGCAGTACATAGAGGAAGGCCGCAGACCGTGGCTCTACCGTAACGGCGGCAGCTTTATTTCAAAATTTGATGACCGTCTTGCATATCCCCGCGTATGCGCGCATCGTGGATTTTCTCAGGTTGCGCCCGAAAACAGTATGCCCGCTTTCGGTGCAGCAGTAGCGCTCGGTGCCGAGGAAATCGAGTTTGACCTTTGGATTACCGCCGACGGCGAACTGGTATCGGCGCACGATGACCGCCTTGAACGCGTGTCCGACGGTGAGGGCTTTGTTGCCGACAAAACTCTAAAAGAACTTAAAGAGCTTGATTTCGGTGTTCGCTTTGGTGCCGGCTTTAAGGGGCTGCGTATTCCGACCTTTGAAGAAATATTAAGCAAGCTTGCCGGACATACAATAATGAATATTCACCTAAAACCCGACAACCAAAACGGCGAAGCACCCGAGGAAATGATTAAAAAGGCAGTGGCGCTTATAGACCGCTACGACTGCCGCAAGCACGTTTATTTTATGAGTGTAAGTGATAAGACACTCAAATTTTTAAAGGAGTATTGTCCCGATATCCCGCGTTGTTGCGGATGCGGAAATAACGGTTGGGAAATAGTGGACCGCGCTATTTCGCACGACTGCCAGAAGGTACAGCTTTTCCGTCCGTTCTTAAACAAGGAAATGATAGATAAGGCACACGCGCACGGCATAATTTGCAACCTTTTCTATATAGACGACGTAGCCGAGGTCGAGGAATTCTTAAATATGGGAATCGACACGATTTTAAGTAATAACTATCTTGCCGTAGCAAACGAAGTAAAAAAATATAAGTAGAAAAAGCTCCCTCGAAAGAGGGAGCTTTATTTCACCCAAAACTCTGTTTTAAATTGATTAAATGGGATAAATATGTTAAACTAATAGTAGATGAAAACTTTTATGCTTATAAGGAGAAAAGTTATGAAGCCGGAGGAAATTTTAAGTACAGTTGACCATACACTTTTGTCGCAGACCGCAACCTGGGCGCAAATTAAGGCTATATGCGATGCGGGCATAAAACATAAAACAGCGAGCGTGTGTATACCCGCCTCGTTTGTGAGCGATGCTAAAAATTATGTAGGCGACCGTATTAAAATCTGTACCGTTATTGGTTTTCCGAACGGCTACAGCACAACCGCTTCAAAGGTTTTCGAGGCATCCGACGCCGTAAAAAACGGTGCCGACGAGGTTGATATGGTAATAAATATCGGCTGGGTTAAGGACCAAAAATATGATGAAGTTTTAGAGGAAATCAAAGCTATAAAGCAAGCGGTGGGCGATAAGATTTTAAAGGTAATTATAGAAACCTGCCTTTTAAGCGATAAGGAAAAAATTAAGATGTGCGAAATCGTATCTCGCTCGGGTGCAGATTTTATCAAAACCTCTACGGGATTCAGCACGGGCGGCGCAACTGCCGATGATATAAGACTGATGAACAGCCACGTTGCTCCGCATCTTAAAATAAAGGCGGCAGGCGGTATTAAAGACCTTGCCGATGCCCAGGAGTTTATAAAACTCGGTGCATCAAGGCTTGGCACCAGCCGTATAGTAAATATTATAGAGCACAACGCCATAGATTCTAAATATTAGAAAGGAAATAGATATGTCAAAGCTTTATCCTACCCCACATATAAAAGCGTCTCCCGAGGATTTCGCAAAAACCGTGCTTATGCCGGGAGACCCCTTAAGAGCCAAGTTTATTGCCGAAAATTTTCTTTCGGACGCACGTCTTGTAAACAATGTGCGCGGAATACAGGGCTACACAGGAACCTACGAGGGAACCCCCGTTTCGGTTATGGCAAGCGGAATGGGTATGCCGTCGATAGGTATCTATTCTTATGAGCTTTTTAACTTTTTCGGGGTTGACAATATTATACGCGTTGGTTCGGCGGGTGCATTGCGCGAGGATATAAAGGTGCGCGACATTGTGATTGGTATGGGCGCTTGCACCAACAGTAACTTTGCGCATCAATATTCGCTGCCCGGAACTTTTTCGGCAATATGCAGCTACGATATTTTAAAGGAATGCGTAGCGGAAGCCGAGGCTATGGGGGCAAATTACCACGTCGGCAATATTCTGTCTTCCGATACCTTTTACGTTGACAGCGATAATCTGCCCGAAGGACTCAAGCCCAACGAAAATTGGAGCAAAATGGGTGTTATGGCGGTGGAAATGGAGGCGGCGGCGCTTTATATGAATGCCGCCCGCAGCGGTAAAAATGCCCTTGCAATATGCACCGTTTCGGACCATATTTTAACCGGAGAATCCACGTCGGCAGAGGAACGTCAAAACTCCTTTACGCAGATGATGGAGTTGGCTTTAAAGACCGCAAAAAGGATAGATAAATAATGAAAAGGGTATTTTTGTTTGTTCTGGATTCGCTTGGTATCGGCGCAATGCCTGATGCGGATAGGTTTGGGGATGGCGATGCCAACACCCTAAAAAGCATATCAAAAAGTCCCTGCTTTTCGGCGGAAAACCTTATAAAACTAGGGATATCAAGAATTGACGGTGTCGGATATCTGGATGAAAACAAAACACCTGCGGCGGCGGTTGCACGTATGGCAGAAATGTCCAACGGCAAGGACACTACTATAGGACATTGGGAAATAGCGGGTGTTGTTTCGCCTACACCGCTTCCCACGTATCCCGGCGGCTTCCCGCAGGAAATATTAGACGAATTTTCACGCCTTACCGGTAGGGGTGTGCTGTGTAACAAACCGTATTCGGGAACAGAGGTAATAAAGCAGTACGGCGAAGAACACATTAAAACAGGCGATTTGATAGTATACACCTCGGCAGACAGCGTGTTTCAAATTGCCGCGCACGAGGATGTTGTGCCGTGTGATGAGCTTTATGAATACTGTCGTATTGCGCGACGTATTCTTTGCGGTGAAAATGCAGTAGGCAGGGTTATTGCCCGTCCGTTCGAGGGCGAAAGCGGTAATTTCAGAAGAACACCCCGCAGACACGATTTTTCTCTTTCGCCGCCAAAAGACACCCTGCTTGACTATATAATTAAGGCCGGAAAAACGGTTTACGCCATAGGCAAAATAAACGATATTTTTGCGGGACAGGGAATAAGTGAATATGTATACACATCGTCGAACGGCGACGGAATGGAAAAGGCTCTTTTGGCACTAAAAAAGGATTTTTGCGGACTTTGTTTTATAAACTTAGTAGATTTCGATTCGGTTTACGGACACCGTCAGGATAGGGACGGCTACGCCAAGGCTCTTGCGGAGTTTGATGCTTTCTTGCCTCGGTTTTTGGCGGGTATGCAGGACGATGATATGCTTATTATTACTGCTGACCACGGCTGCGACCCTGCCGATAATCATACCGACCACACGCGTGAATACGTGCCGCTTATTATGTTCGGCAAAAATATAAAACCTAAAAATCTTGGCACAAAAATGGGCTTTTCGCACATAGCCGCAACCGTGGCGGATTATCTTTCGGTACCCTACGGCGGAGAAGGAGAAAGCCTTTTGTCCGAGATAACAAAGGACTGATTTTATGAAAAATATGCTTTTAAAAACAGCAATCGAGCAGAGAAGCAAGTCATACTGTCCGTATTCGGGCTATAGCGTTGGTGCGGCTTTGCTTTGTGCCGACGGTTCGGTTTACTGCGGCAGCAACATTGAAAATGCTTCATTTACTCCCACCGTGTGTGCGGAAAGGGTTGCGTTTTTCAAGGCGATAAGTGAGGGAAAGCGTGAATTTAGCGCCATAGCAATAGCGGGCGGAAAAGGCGGGGAAATAACCCCCTCGTCGCCCTGTGGCGTTTGCCGTCAGGTTATGGCGGAATTCTGCGCGCCCGATTTTTCGGTGCTTATAGCACAAAATACAGAAGAATATAAAGAGTACACGTTAGAACAACTTTTACCGCTATCTTTTAAGCTTTAAGGGTGACTGTATGAGAATGTACGATATAATCCGCAAAAAACGTGACGGATATGAATTAAGCCGCGAAGAAATTGAGTTTTTCGTTAGCGGATATACTGCGGGGGAAATACCTGATTATCAGGTATCGGCTCTGCTTATGGCAATTTATTTTAATTCGATGAACGACCGTGAAACAGCCGTTCTTACCGACTGTATGGCACGTTCGGGAGATATGGCCGATTTATCGCGTTTTGGTGATCTTTCGGTAGACAAGCACAGCACGGGTGGCGTGGGCGATAAAACCTCGCTTATTGTTGCGCCTATTGTTGCCGCGCTGGGCGGAAAGGTCACAAAAATGTCGGGCAGAGGACTGGGACACACCGGTGGAACGGTTGATAAGCTCGAATCTATCCCCGGCTACCGCACCGGTCTGGATACTAACGAATTCCTTGGTATAGTCGAATCGGTCGGAATGGCCATAATAGGCCAAAGCGGAAACTTTGCGGCGGCGGATAAAAAGCTTTATGCTTTGCGCGACGTAACCGCGACGGTAGATAATATACCCCTTATAACCGCAAGTATTATGAGCAAAAAGCTCGCGGCAGGCTCGCATTCTATCGTGCTCGACGTCAAGGTGGGTAGCGGTGCATTTATGAAAACACCCGCCGATGCGCAGCAGCTTGCCGAAAAGATGGTCGAGATAGGCAATCGCTGCGGCAGAAAAACCTCTGCGCTTATTACTAATATGGATACACCCTTGGGTAATGCCGTCGGTAACGCGCTTGAAATAATAGAAGCGGTAGAGGTGCTAAGGGGAAATAAAAAGGGCGACCTTTACGAGGTTTGTGTTGCACTCGCAAGCGAGATGGTGTCGCTATCGCTTTCGCTGTCACAAGAGGCTGCGAGAGAGGCAGTCCTTAAGGTGCTTGAGAACGGTGACGCGCTCTGTAAGATGAAAGAGTGGATAGCCGCACAGGGCGGGGACACCGCCTATATCGATGATACGTCGCTATTTGAAAAAGCAGCATTCACGCACGAGGTTAAGGCGGAAAAAAGCGGTTATATCACCGCTATGAACGGCGAGGGAATAGGAACGGCGGCTCTCATACTAGGCGCCGGAAGAACCCGCAAAGAGGACGAGATAGACCATAGCGCGGGCATCATAATAAACAAAAAAACAGGGGAGTATGTAGGTGCGGGAGAGACGCTTTGCACCCTTTATACAAACCGCGAATCTGCGCTTTCTGATGCTAAGAATCAGTATTTAACTTCGGTTACGATAGACGAAAAAGCGGCGGAGGAAAAACCGCTTATTTATAAAACCGTGCGATAAAAAAGATTTTTTTGTCTGTGGTAAAAAACTTTAGTTTTTTGTAAAAAAGCATATTGTTTTTTAGTATGATAACTCGTATAATATTGGGGAAGCATCCGAAATGGAGGATATAAAAATGAAACTTGAAGGTAAAAAAATAAATTTTCTAGGCGATAGCATAACTGAGGGCAGCGGTGCCAGCTGCAAGGAAAACTGTTACGTTAGTCTGATAGGCAAGAACACGGGCGCAATCTGCCGCAACTACGGCATCGGCGGCACACGAATTGCCCGTCAGCAAACACCGTCTGGCCCGATACGTGACCAGTATTACGGCTCGCGCGTTGCAGCAATGGATCCGGATGCGGATTTTGTTGTTGTGTTTGGCGGAACCAACGATTTTGGTCATGGCGACGCTCCGCTTGGAACATTTTCTGACCGCACAGATGACAC
>JAZUOJ010000080.1:0-3896 GCA_045604625.1 Acutalibacteraceae bacterium
ACATGGCTACGATCCGACTTGGGACTGTGTGTTGATGCGCTTGGTGGTGCGCCGGGAATATTCTCGGCACGTTATAGCGGCGCTCACGGTGACGATAAAGAAAACAACCGAAAACTCCTTCGCGAGCTCGACGGTGTTCCGTTTGAAAAGCGTACGGCACGCTTCGTTTCGGCGGTTGCTTGCGTTTTTCCCGATGGCAGAAAATTTACCGTTACGGGCAAGTGCGAAGGAAATATAGATTTTGAAGAACACGGCGAAAACGGTTTTGGATATGACCCGCTTTTCGTCGGCGAAATCGGTAACTTCGGTTTGGCAACTGCCGCACAAAAAGATTCTGTAAGTCATCGTGGCAAGGCGCTTATGCTTTTGCGTGATGAACTTAAAAACTATATTTAAGGGGTAAAAAATGTTAACCAGTAAACAGCGTGCACAGCTTCGTGCACTTGCAAACAGTATAGATACAATTTTTCAGGTAGGTAAGGTCGGCATAAACGAACAGCTGATAAAGCAGACCGACGACGCTCTCGAAGCGCGTGAGCTTATCAAGCTTCGCGTACTTGAAACCTCTCCGCAGAACGTGCGCGAGGTAGCCGACACACTTGCCGAACGCACAAATTCCGACGTTGTTCAGGTAATCGGCTCGCGTTTTATACTTTACCGTGAAAGCCGTGAACACAAGAAAATTGTGCTTGTGAAGGCCAAGAAAAATGGATAAATTCACAGCGGTTTTTGGCGGAACCTTTAACCCGATTCATAACGGTCACGTCGCGATGGTAAAGACGGTTATGAAACTGCCCTATGTGGAAAAGCTGATTATAATTCCCACCTGCATACCGCCGCACAAGTCGGCTAGCAGTTTGGCATCGGGCGACGATAGAATTAATATGTGCCGTATTGCGCTCGAAAAGCTTAAAAGGGTAGAAGTGTCGGATATAGAGCTTACCCGCGGCGGTAGCAGTTATACCTACGACACACTTTGCGCTTTGAAAGAAAACGGAATAAACCAACCTGCACTGGTGTGCGGCGGCGATATGATAACCACGTTTGACAGCTGGTACCGAGCAGAGGATATTTTAAAAATGGCGCAGCTTATAGCCTTTCGCCGTGTCGGTATTGACGGCGACGCTTTCGATGCCGCTATAGATAGGCTTTCTGCAAAAGGTGCAAAAATTGAGGTTATTGATACCGACATACCAAATATTTCATCAAGCGACGTGCGTGCGGGAAGGTTCGATTTAATACCGCCCGACGTGCTTGATTATATTAGGAAAAACGGTCTTTACGGAGAATAATAATGAATATAAACGAATATAAGGCTTTGCTTAAAAGCCGTCTTACCCCCGCACGGTACGAGCATTCGCTTTGTGTTGCCGACGAGGCACGCAGATTAGCCTTAAAATACGGCGCCGATGCGGAAAAATGTTATCTGGCGGGACTGCTGCACGATATAACTAAAAACGCGCCCGCAGAAGAACACTTGAAATTATTCACAGACTTTGGTATAATTCTGTCGTCTGTTGAAAGCGCGGCTAAAAAACTTTGGCACGCTATGTCGGGTTCGTTATATGTAAAACATATTTTAAACATAGACGATGATGAGATTATAACAGCAATCAGATATCATACTACCGCGCGTGCGGATATGACCTTGACCGAAAAAATTCTTTATCTTGCCGATTTTACGTCTGCCGACCGTGATTATACGGACGTTGACGTTATGCGTCGCCTTGTAGATGAAGATTTATATAAAGCGCTTAAATACGCGCTTTCATATTCGGTCGTAGATTTAGTAAATCAAGGCAGGGCAATCCATCCGGATACAGTCGATGCCTATAATCAAATATGTCTTTGAAAAGAGGAAGTTTTTTGGAAGCATTTGAAATTTTAAAGGTTGCGGCAAACGCCGTAAACGATAAAAAGGCTAAAGACCTTTTTGCGGTCGAGGTAGGGGATATTACCGCACTTGCAGAATATCTTTTGATAGCTACCGCAAACTCTTCGCCCCACGTGCGCGCACTAGCTGACGAGGTCGAGGATAAGCTTGCCGCGCTCGGTGTTGAACCCCATCATATCGAGGGACGAGCCACCGGCTGGATACTGCTTGACTATGACGAGGTCATAGTTCACGTTTTCAGCAGAGAAGCGCGTGAGTTTTACGGTCTTGACCGAATTTGGAGCGACGGTAACGTCATAGATTTAGATACAATTCTCACATCCGAGCAGGAGGACTAGCAAATGTTTTACAATTATAAAGAAATCGAAAAGAAATGGCAAAAGTACTGGTATGAAAACAATACATTTGCTGCAAAGGACGACTTTACTTTGCCGAAGTTTTATGCACTTGTAGAGTTTCCGTATCCTTCCGGACAGGGACTTCACGTAGGTCATCCGCGTTCATATACAGCTCTTGATATCGTAAGCCGTAAGCGCAGACTTGAGGGCTATAACGTGCTTTATCCTATGGGCTGGGACGCTTTCGGTCTTCCCACCGAAAACTTTCCTATTAAGAACCATATTCATCCCGAAATCGTAACCGAAAATAACGTAAAGCACTTTAAAGAACAGCTTCAGTCGCTTGGCTTTTCGTTTGACTGGAGTCGCGAAATAAACACCACCGACCCCGAGTACTATAAGTGGACACAGTGGATATTTTTACAGCTGTTCAAAAAAGGCCTTGCCTATAAAAAGGAAATGGCTGTTAACTGGTGCACTTCTTGTAAGTGCGTTCTCGCTAATGAAGAGGTGGTAAACGGCGTTTGTGAGCGTTGCGGAAACGAGGTTGTTCACAAGGTTAAAAGCCAGTGGATGCTCAAAATTACCGACTATGCCGAAAAGCTTATTGACGGTCTTGAGGATGTCGATTTTATTGAGCGCGTAAAAACCCAGCAAAAGAACTGGATAGGCCGTTCCGAAGGAACACAAATTAAGTTTAAAACTACGCTCGGTGACGAGTTTGAGGTATTTTCCACCCGTGCTGACACCCTTTTCGGTGTTACATATATGGTTATCTCACCCGAGCATCCCATACTTGAAAAATGGGCTTCTAAAATCGAAAATATCGATGCCGTTCGCGCATATCAGCAGGAGGCTGCTCGTAAGTCCGATTTCGAGCGTACCGAGCTTGCCAAGGATAAAACAGGCGTAAGACTTGAGGGTGTAAGCGCTATTAACCCAGCAACCGAAAAGGAAATTCCGATTTTCATTTCCGACTATGTTCTTATTTCCTACGGTACAGGCTGCGTAATGGGTGTTCCGGGACACGACACACGTGACTGGGCATTTGCAAAGCAGTTCTCGCTCCCGATAATTGAGGTTGTTGCCGGCGGGGACGTTGAAAAGGGAGCATATACCGACTGCGAAACCGGTATTATGGTTAATTCCGGCTTCCTTAACGGTATGTCGGTTGACGAGGCAAAGGTTGCTATCGCCGATTGGCTTGTTGAGCGTGGACTTGGCAGCAAGACGGTAAATTACAAGCTGCGTGACTGGGTGTTCTCGCGTCAAAGATACTGGGGCGAGCCCATTCCGATTGTTCACTGTGAAAAGTGCGGTTTTGTTCCGGTACCCGAAAGCGAGCTTCCGCTTTTACTTCCCACTGTTGATTCTTATGAACCGACCGACAACGGTGAATCTCCGCTTGCCAAAATGACCGACTGGGTTGAAACCACCTGTCCTCATTGTGGCGGAAAGGCACATCGTGAGACCGATACTATGCCCCAGTGGGCAGGTTCCTCTTGGTATTTCTTGCGCTATTGCGATCCCCACAATGCTGATGAATTTGCAGCCCAGGAAAAGCTTAAGTATTGGCTCCCCGTTGACTGGTACAATGGCGGTATGGAACACGTTACCCGTCATATGATTTATTCCCGTTTCTGGCACAAGTTCCTTTATGATCT
>JAZUOJ010000081.1:0-8414 GCA_045604625.1 Acutalibacteraceae bacterium
CACTTCACTGAGGCCCGCCTCCAGACGGTTAATAAAGCTGTCCGCGTTCACATACTTACAGGCTTCCATCACTTCTTCATCGGAAATGCCCTCCTCCCGCAGGAGGATATTGCTGCGGATATCGCCGGCGAACAGGAACACATCCTGGAGCATCTGGCCGAAGTGCTTCCGCAGGGAGGAAATCTTGATTTTCCGAATGTCGATGCCGTCGATGAGAATCTGGCCCTTCTGGATATCATAGTTCCGGCAGATCAGGGAAAGAATGGTGGTCTTGCCGGAGCCGGTGGAACCCACGAAGGCCACGGTCTGTTTTGCCTCCACATGGAAGGAAACACCCTTTAAGACCCATTCGCCGGGCTTGTAGGCGAACCAGACATCCTTGAATTCGATCTCGCCCCGAATCTCTTCCAGTTCGATGGCATCTTCTTCGTCCACCACCTGGGGAACCATATCCAGAATGGTGAAGATCTTCTCGGCGCCGGCGAAGGACTGCTGGAGCATATCAAACTGCTCCGCCAGATCGAAGAACAGATGCGCGCGGGACTAAGCCAGCAAATGAGCCTCAGCGAAAGCGAGATTTCATCATATCTCTCGTCTATGACCGACGAGGAACTTAAAGAAATTTACACCCAAAGCGTTTCTGAACAGATAAAAGCTCAGTATGCCCAACAGGTTATTACGCAAATGGCAGGTATGCTGCCTATGCAGTTGGCTGCCGCACTTGATAGCACCCTGCCCTCTTACACCACCGAACAATGCGCAAAATACTATGATGAAATAATGATATTTTCCGATTCTTCCTATGAAGAAAATCTGAGACAAATGGGTTACGTAGACATCGAATCTCCCTCAACAATAAACTTATATGCCTCTTCTTTCGAAAATAAAGACTTGATAACCGCGGCAATCAAAGATTATAATGAACGCGTGGACGAGGTTAAGGAAATTAAGTACACTGACTACGTTGGTATTTTGATGTCCTCCATTACAACCATAATTAACGCCATTACCTACGTTCTTATTGCATTCGTGGCTATATCGCTTATCGTATCTTCAATTATGATAGGTGTTATAACTCTAATTTCGGTACAGGAACGCACAAAGGAAATCGGTATATTGCGCGCTATAGGTGCATCAAAGAAAAACGTATCTAGAATGTTTAACGCTGAGACAATGATTGTCGGCTTTGCATCGGGACTTTTGGGTGTTGTGGTTACGTATTTGCTGTGCATACCCATCAACATAGTTTTGTATGCGCTAACCGATATTGCAAATCTTAGAGCTTTTCTGCCTATAGAAGCGGCAATTATCCTGGTAGCTATAAGCGTTCTTCTTACACTGATTTCCGGACTTATTCCGTCCAGAAGTGCTGCTAAAAAGGATCCTGTTGTAGCGCTTAGAACCGAATAATTTGCGGAGGGGTTTTATGGAAAAAACTGCACTTATCACCGGTGCTTCAAGCGGACTTGGACTCTGTCTTGCTAAAATATTTGCACGCGAGGGGTACAACGTTGTGCTGGTAGCGCGAAGTGAAGAAAAACTAAACGAGCTAAAGGCAGAAATTGAAAGCAAATATAAAAAATCGGCATACGTATGCCCTGCTGATTTATCATCGGCCGACAGCGCCCGAAAGATTTTTGAATTTACAGAGCAAAACAAACTTTCGGTAGACGTACTTGTAAACAACGCAGGTTTTGGTGATTTCGGCCCGTTTGCCGAATCAGACCTTAACAAACAGACCCAAATGATTGCTGTTAATATTACCGCCCTTACCCAGCTTTGTCATTTATATATGAACCCAATGATAAAACGCGGCAGCGGTAAGATTCTTAATATTGCTTCTATAGCAGCTTTTCAGGCCGGACCGCTTATGTCTGTGTATTATGCGACCAAAGCCTTCGTACTTTCTTTAACCGAAGCACTTTCGGTTGAACTAAAGGGCACCGGCGTTACCGCAACGGTTGTTTGTCCCGGCCCCATAAAAACCGGCTTTGAAGACAGTGCGCGTCTTGAAAACTCCGGACTTTTTAAGCATCTTAAGAATTCCACAGCCGAGGAGGTTGCCGAGTTCTCTTTCAAAGCGCTTATGAAAAACAAGCTAATAGCAATTCACGGTGCCGGAAACAGAGTGACAGTAACGGCATCAAAGTTCGCTCCCAGACGGCTTGTGCGCTACGTAGCATATCTTATACAAAAATAAACTTTACCCCGTACATCAATAGATGCACGGGGTTTGTTATTTTAGTATCATTGATTGACAATTACTAAATACTGGTATAATATATTATATTATATTTGCGCGTAAGGAAGGGTTTTGATGAAAAAATTTGTAGCTTTTGTTTTATGCTTCTGTATGCTCGTATCCATACTGCCAACAGGCGTTTTTGCGGCTGATGCGATAGAAAACGAGGTTGTAGATAACACAGTCTCCGTTGCCACAGACGACGGCGTTTGGGAGTATTCAGAAATAAGCGGCGGAGTTTCACTCACCGCTTATAACGGTAATGCGGCAGACGTTTATGTGCCGTCTACCGTGGAGATTGACGGCGCTAAATACGCCGTACTAAAACTTGAGGACAGCATATTTGAAAACAACGATTCATTAAGCAGCGTTACGCTTGGCGACGGTGTTCTTGAAATCGGCGCAAGGGCTTTTTACGACTGCGATAATCTTGTTTGTATAGTAACCAACGAACAGCTTACCACCATAGGTGATGAGGCTTTTTCGGGTTGCGATGTTTTCAATTCGATAATTCTTTACGACACTGTAACCACAATAGGCACCGACGCCTTTGCCGACTGCCCGAAACTAACGATATGGTGTAATGAAAATTCCGCAGGATATAATTATGCCACCGAAAACGGTATTCCCTACGAAATATTAAACCCCGACGCCATACCTGAGACCTATGTTGTTGACGGAGTTACCTACTACATTATGAACGGCGAGGCTATTGCGGTTGACTTCGACGAAAGCAAAACCGAAGTAACAGTCCCTGCAAGCGTTAACGGTTATCCGGTAACCGAATTCAGACAAACATTTTTAGGCTGTACTACGCTTGAGAGTGTTACCCTCCCCGAAGGCATTGTGGCAATTGGAGATGGTATGTTCCGTGGCTGTACTGCACTTACCAGTGTTAATATACCGAAAAGCGTTACAACAATCGGTGAGTATGCGTTTTTCGGATGCAAAGCACTCCAAAACATAACTTTACCGGAAGGCTTAAAAGTTATTTCTTCTTGCGCATTTTATCAGTGTGTTGTACTAACCGACATTATTATACCTAAAACCGTAACTACTATCGATGATTATGCTTTCGCCAATACTGAAATTAGCGAAATCATAATTCCTGATACCGCTACCGATTTAGGCGTTCGCGTTTTCTTTAACTGCGACAAGCTTACAGATGTTAAATTGCCTGAGGGAATTACTAAAATAAGCGCCAATCTTTTCGATTATTGCCTAAGACTTAAAAATATTAACTTCCCTGACAGCATAGTTTCCATTGAATCAAATGCTTTTAGCAGTTGCTTTGCACTTACGGGCACGTTAATACTTCCTAAAAACCTGCAAAAAATTGGAACTTCCGCGTTTAGTGGTTGTAATAATATAACAGAGATAGTTTTCCCCGACACCCTCACATATATATCGCAGTCCGCTTTCTCAAGCTGTTCCGGTCTAAAATCTGTAACTATACCCTCAAGTGTTACTGAAATATCACAGCGTGCTTTTCTATACTGCAGAAATCTTGAAGAGGTTATTTTAGAAAATGGTATAAAAACCTTGAAGTATGAGGTGTTTAACGAATGTGATAAACTTGAAAAAGTTATAATTCCCGAAAGTGTTACTTCGCTTAGTGCGGACACCTTCCCCGCTACCACAGTGTTAATGGTTTATGAAGATTCGTACTCACACGATTTTGCAGTCCAAAACAACCTGCTTTATTATGTCTATAACGGAACTAATGAACCTGATTTTTTTACCGAATCCGGTATTAAGTATTACATTCAAAACGGAGAGGCTGTTGCCATAGGCTCTGATGCTAAAATCACCGAAATTACTATTCCTTCTACTGTAGAAGGCTATCCTGTAACAAAATTAATAGAAACATTTATCGGTAACCACAATCTTAAAAAAGTTATACTTTCGCCCGGCATTAAAGAAATAGGTTCAAAAACATTTCATAATTGTCTTTATCTTAACGAAATAACTATACCATCTAGCGTTGAAACCATCGGCGAATGGGCATTTAAAAGCTGTGATTTTACAGAAGTTTATTTACCTGATGGCCTAAAAACAATATCTTCAAAGGCATTCTATTGTTGTAATGACCTTGTAAAGATCAACCTGCCAAACAGCATTACATCTATTGGCGAAGACGCATTTTATAGCTGTGAAAACTTAACGGAAATATCCATACCAAATAATATAACGACAATAAGTAAAGACGCTTTTCAAGGCTGTACATCATTGAGCAGGGTTACAATTCCCGAAGGTGTAACCAGAATATCTACAGGTGCTTTTAGTTCCACCAATCTGCAAAAGGTAATTATTCCAAAAAGCGTTACATATCTCGCTACCGATTCCTTCCCCACCAAAACTGTACTGATGGTGTATGAAGATTCATACGCACATAATTTTGCGGTAGAAAACGAACTGGTTTACTTTGTTTATGACGGAACAAATGAGCCCGAAATTTATACACTTGACGGTGTAACATACTGTATTGTAAACGGTGAAGCTATAGCCGTTGATTTTGACGAATCGACAACCGAGGTAACAGTACCGTCTACTGTAAACGGTTATCCTGTAACACAGCTTTTACGAACCTTTTTAGGTTGTAGAAACATTACGAAAGTAACACTTAGCGAAGGCCTTAAATGCATTGATGATCGCAGTTTTTCTCTTTGTTCCTCTCTGAAAGAGGTTAACATTCCCGAAAGTGTTACCGCAATTGAAGATTATGCTTTTTACAACTGTTATGACCTCTCAGGCATAGAAATCCCATATGGTGTAACAAAAATTGGCGAATCTGCTTTCCACGATTGCACATCACTCGTAGAAATCT
This sequence comes from Acutalibacteraceae bacterium, assembly GCA_045604625.1. Lineage (GTDB taxonomy): Bacteria > Bacillota > Clostridia > Oscillospirales > Acutalibacteraceae > SIG589. Next base: position 5,070 of record JAZUOJ010000081.1, read on the forward strand.
ATGTTCCGGATAGCGTAACAGAAATTGGTGCAACTGCATTTTATGACTGCAGAAGCCTTGAAAAAATTACACTTTCAAAAAACATTACAAAAATAAGCTACTACGCATTCTATAATACCAAAATAACCGACATTATCATTCCGGATGGCGTAACACAAATTGACACCAATGCTTTTGTTGGATGCACCAGTTTAAAAAACGTTAAATTACCCGATGGATTAACGAAAATCGGCGAACGCACATTTAATACCTGCAGCAGTCTGAGGTATCTCGTGTTGCCCGAAAGCATTAGCTCCCTTTATGCATCAACGTTTACTCCCTCGACAATTTTAATGGTCTACGAAAATTCGTATGCACATAATTTTGCAAAGGATAACGACTTTTTATACTTTGTGCTGCACAAAACCGACAACCCCGAAATTGCTTACGGTGCATCGGTTAGCGGCACCGCAACCTACACCGACGGAAGCGTGGCAGCAGGCGCAAAGGTAGAAATACTGTATAACGACGGAACGGTTAAAGAAACTGTTGCAACCGATGACGCCGGAGCCTATGAATTTACATACGCCGAGGTTGGTGAATATACCATTCGTGTCACCGATTCGGACGGAAATACTGCCGCAGAAAAAATCGGCGTTAAACGTATGAACGCTTTCGACGTCTTCCTTGCCGGTGATACAGACCTTTTGCTCAAAAAGGGTTATAGCGTCAGCGGAACTGTTTCGCAGTCCCCCGCTACCGTTACGCTGACCGACGAGGACGGCAATACACTTTACACTGTTAACACCGAAGACGGCAACTTTAACTTTGCTAACGTGCCGAACGGAACGTACATTATAACAGCACAAACCGCAAGCGGCAGCGTATCACAGGAAGTTACCGTATTTAACGGTGAGGTTTCGGATATAATACTTGAAATCGCCTCGGAAACCGCTACTATCTGGGGATACGTTGAGGTTGAGGACCGCGAATTTATACACCACCGCCGCAACTGGGTTCAGATTACCGTTTACAACAGTGACGGTATTGCAGTAGCTCAGCAAAAGAGCGACAAAGACGGAAAATACAACTTCGCCAACCTACCTCTTGACGAATATTCTGTGGTTGCCGAAACGTCTGAAATGCGTCCCGACAAAAAACACGGATACGACCGAAGTCACACACTCACAGGTTATGCCTACATAGACGCAAGCATCGCCGGCACTTACCAGGCCGACACTATTGTCCTGCGCGAGGAAAATGACAGCCTTGGCACCATTTCCGGAAAGGTTACCGCTAACGGAGAACACCAACAGTGCGAAGTAACACTTTCTAACGTATTCCGCCACGAGGTTGCTCACTACACCACGGGAAATAACGGCAAATACAAGTTCTTAAACGTTCGCGACGGTCTCTATTTTGTATCTGCCAGAACCGAAAGCGATGGCTTTGGATTTGCCGTCGTGGTCGTGCTGGATGGCAAGGTTTACGGAGAGACAGACATACGCGTAAACAAAAAACAAGAAATAAAGGACCGCGAAGACAGATTTAAAAATGACATACCCGAGTGTCATAACCGCGAAGAAGCAGAAAATTATCGTCACAGAATTGCCGAAGAAAAGCGCTATTACGACGGTCTTTCCAAAAAGGAAAAGAATCAGCTTTCAAAGGATTATGTTGAACGACTGAACAAATACTGCGAATGGATAGCTTACACAGAGTATACCACCGATGACGGTATAACTGTAGAAAACGGCGGTCTTGTAGTGTCGGGTGACGAGCTTGAAAACGAGAAAACGGTTGAATTTACGCTGACCGTGGAAGAAAGAGAAAAGTGGGACGTAAATACCGACGGTGTAAAGGACGATAAAGACTTTATCCAACACTCAATAGAAGACACCGCCGGAGACCGCGAGATTAAAAAATACTATGAAATCTCTATGTTTAAGACGGTAAACGGTCAAAAGCACGAAATTAAGAGCGTACAAAAGAACACAGACTCTTGCGGCAGCTTCCGTATTACTATGGAAATTCCCGAAGAGTATAGAGGTTATAAACACTATAATTTCGTTCACGTTCACAACGGCGAGGTTGTAACACTCGTAGATTTGGATAACGACCCCAACACCGTAACATTTGAGATTGACAGATTCTCCACCTTTGCACTTACTGCTACAAACGAAGAACTGTCAGAGGTCGTAGCAGACACCACCGTCATTGACCGCGGTTGTACGCTTATACTTGAGGGTGTAACCAAGGTTAAGCAGTATATTGCTTTCCAGAACCTTGAACTTTCAAAGGACGAAATCGTTGCAAACGGCGGTATGCTTGTATGGAACGAGCTGCCTACCGATGCTACTATCGGCACCGAAGATTTTAACTCCCCTCTTGAGTATTCCGGTCTTTTCGAGGGATACGAAGAGTTTACTGCTAAAACCGGCGGCATAGTTGCTAAAGAACTGGGAGATAAGAGATATATGCGTCCCTATGTAGTAGTTGACGGAGAATATATCTACGGAGAGCTTAAGGAATACAGCGCTAAAGACTACGCCACCGGCAGATTCCAGAACTCCACCAACACCAAGCTTAAGAAGACTCTTGCCGCTATGCTTAACTACGGCGCAGCTGCACAGAGCTACTTCGAACACGGCGACCGCCTTATGAACAGCGATCTTACCGATGAGCAAAACACGCTTGTATGGAATGACGACTATATTACGCCGGTTGTAGAGGCAGAAGAAAGCATGACAAAGAACTTCACTGCCACCGGCACGCTTAAAGACAATGGCAAGACTCTGTTCCTTGAGGGCGCAGTATCTGTAAACTACTATTTTGGACTTAGCAGCACGCTCGCAAACAACGTAGCCAGTGCAAAACTTTATACCTGGACCGCTGAGGAATACGAGGCAATAAAGGCGTCGGGCGAGATACTTTCAAAGGAAAACGCCGGCTACACCGCCGACGCACAGCTAACATACAGTTCACAATACGGTTATGAATACAAATCACGTTCTGATAGCATTGCTATGAAGGATTTAGGCGACACCTTATACGCCGCCATTTGTATCATTGACAAGGACGGCAACCAACACACAAGCGGCGTTCTGGCCTACAGTCCCGAACAGTATGCAGCAAATATGCTGAAAAACGGCGACACAGACAAGATAGACACACTAATGAAGTGGATGGTTTATTACGGCGAGTGCGCTAACGACTATATAGGATAAGGAGAAAAGACTATGAATAAAGTTTATGAAAACCCCAACGCAGAGGTTAAAACACTTAACTTTGAGAATGCTATTTCCTACAGCTCCGGTGACTGGAACACCGAAGAAAACGAAACCACCGAGCGTGGATAACAAAAAC
>JAZUOJ010000082.1:0-6416 GCA_045604625.1 Acutalibacteraceae bacterium
TAGGGCGCACCGAGGGCGGCTTCGAAGCGCGCCGTTCCGGCTGCAGTCTTCCCCGAGACAGTACTTGCCGATACCACTATAGGTTCGGTAGTATTTGCAAACACGCCGGGTGAGGGTTCCGCCCGTGAGCAGGCTGCTTCCTGCCAGCGTGTGCTGGGCGGCGGTGCAAATATCTGCTACGAGTATGCAACCAAGCGTTACCGTTCCAACTGCATTAACTGGGGTATGATGCCCTTTACGATAGACAGTGACGTCGAATTTAATTATGACCCCTACGACTACGTTTTCGTTCCCGGAATAAAGACCGCGGTAGAAAACGGCGACGAGTCTGTAAAGGGTTATGTAATAAGCGGTGACACAGCCAAGGAAATCACGCTGCATATGGCGGGACTTACCGAAAAAGAACGTGAGATTTTGCTTTCCGGCTGCCTTATGAACTGGTATGCCGAGCGCAACAAATAGGAGGTTTTGGTAAATGGATAAAATAAAGATGGGCACCATCGTTGAGATGGATGGTGACGAAATGACCAGAATACTCTGGAAAATGATAAAGGACGAGCTTATCTGCCCCTTTGTTGAGCTTAATACAGAGTATTACGATTTAGGTCTTAAATACCGCGATGAAACCTGCGACCAGGTAACCGTTGATGCGGCCAATGCAATAAAAAAGCATAAGGTTGGCGTTAAGTGCGCTACCATTACCCCCAACGCACAGCGTGTTGAGGAATATTCCTTAAAGGAAATGTGGAAGAGCCCTAACGGAACGATACGTGCGATTTTGGACGGTACTGTTTTCCGTGCACCTATTATTACAAGTCGTATTAAGCCTTACGTAAGCCGTTGGAACAAGCCTATTACTATTGCCCGTCACGCATACGGTGACATATATAAGGCTACCGAATTCCGCGTGCCCGGCCCCGGCAAGGCAGAGCTTGTTTTCCACGGTGAAGACGGAACAGAGTTTTGCCAGACGATATATGATTTTGAGTGTGCAGGCGTTTTGCAGGGACAGTATAATAAAGATTCTTCTATAGAGTCCTTTGCACGCGTATGCTTTGATTACGCACTGTCCACCAAGCAGGATATGTGGTTTGCCACTAAGGATACTATTTCCAAGCAGTACGACCAGACCTTTAAATTTATCTTCCAGCGTATCTATGACGAGGAGTTCAAGGATAAGTTTGAGGCTGCGGGAATTGAGTATTTCTATACCCTTATAGACGATGCTGTTGCCCGTGTAATTCGCTCCGAGGGCGGTTTCCTTTGGGTTTGCAAAAACTACGACGGCGACGTTATGAGCGATATGGTTTCTACCGCTTTTGGCTCACTTGCTATGATGACAAGCGTGCTTGTAAGTCCGGAAGGAAACTATGAATACGAGGCTGCACACGGCACCGTTACCCGCCACTATTACCGTTGGCTAAAGGGTGAGAAGCCGTCTTCCAACCCCATTGCTACAATTTTCGCTTGGACGGGCGCTCTTAGAAAGCGCGGCGAGCTTGACGGAAACGACGCTCTTATGGTATTTGCCGACAAGCTGGAGGCTGCCTGCATCGATACCATCGAATCAGGCATTATGACCGGCGACCTCGCTGCTTTAGCCGAGGGTGAGAAGAAGGTAGTAAACAGTGAAGAGTTTATTGCCGCTATCCGCGCCGAGCTTGAAAAGAAACTATCTTAAAATTAAGTCCTGTGCTATAATAAGCGCAGGACTTTTTGCGAGGTGTAATTATGGAATATGTTTTAGCGTCTGCGTCGCCACGCAGGCGGGAGCTGATAGAAAAGATATTACCGAGTTTTTCTATAGATGTGCCGATAGAGGAGGAAAGCTGCCCCGGTGATATAAAAGCGCTTGACAGACCTCAGTATTTGGCGCGAAACAAAGCTCGTGAGGTAGTAGGTCGCCATCCTAACAGTATGGTTATTGCTGCCGATACAGCCGTATTTTTAGGTGAACAAATGCTTGGAAAACCCAAAAACAGGGAAGAGGCCTATGCTATGCTTAGTTCGCTTTCGGGCAAGGTTCATACCGTGGTTACCGGCTGTTGCGTGATTTTAGGAGACAGGGAAGACTCGTTCAGCGTAAGCACAAGCGTCGAGTTTTATGAGCTAAACGACCAACAGATAAACGAATACCTTGATACTAATGAAAGTATGGACAAGGCAGGGGCGTACGGAATTCAGGGCAAGGGTGCTCTTCTTGTCAAGGGAATAAACGGAGATTATTTTAATGTTGTAGGCCTTCCTGTGGCCGAACTCGCAAGACATATTTCGGCATTTTAAAGCAAAAAAGCGTTAAAGCGTGCATATTTAGTAAAACAATTTGCATAAAAATGTATTTTTTTGCTTTTAATACTTGACAAATGAAGTCAAAAACTTTAAAATTCTCTTATATATTATTTATAGGTTATAAATTTTATATTAGTTTCTTTTAGGAGGAAAAAACAATGAAAAAGTTACTTGCAATTTTAATGGCTCTTTGCCTCGTGCTTGCATTTGCAGGATGCGGCAATACTGGCGACGAGAAGGTTCTCGTAATTGGCGGTTCCGGTCCTCTTACCGGTGACAATGCTGCATACGGTATTTCCGTAAAGCAGGGCGCACAGATCGCTGTTGATGAAATCAACGAGGCCGGCGGTGTAAACGGTTACACCTTAAAGCTCGAAATGGTTGACGACGAAGCTGATCCTTCGGCTGCTGCAACCAACTACGGCACCCTTATGGATAAGGGAATGAAGGTTTCTATCGGCTGTGTTACTTCCGGTGCACAGGCTTCCTTTGCTGATATGGCAAAAGATGAAGGCCTGCTTATCATCACTCCTTCTGCTTCAGCTGATGAGTGCATTAAGTATGACAACGCATTCCGTGTTTGCTTCGGCGACCCCGACCAGGGCGCTTATGCTGCAAAGTTTATAGATGAAAACACCCTTGGCACCAAGGTTGCTATCATTTACGATTCTTCTGACAACTATTCAAAGGGTCTTCACGATGCATTCGTTGCAACCGCTGAGGAATTAAACTTTGAAATCGTTGTTGACGAAGCTTTCACAAAGGATACCAACACCGACTTCTCCACCCAGATAAACAAGGCTAAGGCTGAGGGTGCAGACCTCGTATTCCTTCCCATCTACTACACTCAGGCTGCTGCTATCCTCACCCAGTCTCAGGGCGTTCTTGCCGACACCGTTAAGTTCCTCGGATGCGACGGTCTTGACGGCATTATCCCGATTGTTGAGGACGTAACTCTGCTTGACGGCGTAACACTTCTTACTCCCTTCTTTGCAGACAGCACTGATGAAACTATCGTTAACTTCGTAACCAAGTACAAGGCTGCTTACAATGTAACACCTGACCAGTTTGCTGCTGACGCTTATGACGCAATTTATGCTATTAAGCTTGCAATGGAAAAGGCTGAAATCGAAGACATTAACGATGCCGAACTCAACAGCAAGTTAATTTCGGCTATGACCGAAATCGAGCTCAAGGGAACTACCGGTACTATGACCTGGACTGCAAACGGCGCTCCCACTAAGGATGCCAACGCAGTTGTAATTTCCGGTGGTAAGTACGTTGAGTTTACAAAATAATCTATAAATTTTAATATTTACCGATGTCCGCAGGGGATTTTGTCTCCTGCGGAATTGGTGTTTTTGGGGCAGCCGTATATACGCTAACGGTGAACGCCGTTGCGATTCGGACATGCCCGTATTTTTTATCTATGAGGTGACCACTCTATGCAGTTTTTATCTACATTGATATCCGGTCTGGGCCTCGGTAGCATTTATGCGCTTATTGCTATCGGCTATACTATGGTTTACGGTATTGCAAAAATGCTTAACTTTGCACACGGCGACGTTATAATGGTCGGTGCATACACCATTTTCATTACCGTTTCATCAAAGTCGGTCGTTCAAATAGGACTGCCTCCTGCGCTGGCAGTTATACTGGCAATAGTAATGTGTACTTTGCTTGGCGTAATTATAGAGTTTTTGGCTTATAGACCGCTTCGCGGAAAGCAGCCACTCGCTGTTCTTATTACCGCTATCGGTGTAAGCTATGCCCTGCAGAGTATTGTGCTTATACTTTTAGGTCCCGCCAGACAACCGTTCCCGAAGCTGTTTAACATTCCTGATATAGCTTTGGCTGACGGAAAGCTTAATATCAAGGGTACTACCATTCTGACTCTGGCTGTTACGGCCGTGCTAATGATTGCGCTTACCTTATTTATAAACAAGACAAAAATGGGCAAGGCTATGCGTGCCGTTTCGGAAGACAGGGCAGCAGCCGAGCTTATGGGTATAAGCGTAAACCGAACAATTTCGGTTACGTTTGCAATCGGTTCTGCACTTGCCGCAGTGGCAGGTATGTTCTTTGGTATGACCTACGTTTATATTAACCCCTATTCCGGCTCCATCCCCGGTATTAAAGCCTTCGTTGCCGCTGTTTTCGGCGGAATCGGTTCGCTTCCGGGTGCAATGCTTGGCGGTATTTTAATGGGTGTTATCGAAGCTATAGCAAGTCAGTACATATCGGCAAACCTTGCAACCGCAATAGAATTTGCCGTACTAATTATCGTTTTGCTGGTAAAGCCTACGGGACTTCTCGGCAAAAAGATAAACGAAAAGGTATAAGGAGGAGCGAAAATGGAAAAAAGATTAAAGCGTTCCTTCTTCGACTATTTCCCGAAGAACGACTGTGTTACCTATTCGGTTATGCTGGTAGCTTTCGCTGTTGTATATCTGATGCAGCAGTTTAATATGCTTTCATACCAGGACCGCAACTTCCTCGTTCCGGTTTGCTATTCTATTATGTTGGCGGTTTCGCTTAATATGGTAGTTGGTTTCTTGGGCGAGCTTTCTCTCGGCCACGCGGGCTTTATGGCGGTTGGCGCGTATGTTGGTTGTCTTTTCGCCAACGAAATGGTTGGTGTAATGCCCCAATACATACGTTTCCCGCTTGCTCTGATAATAGGCGGCGTTTCGGCCGGTATTTTCGGCGTTATCGTGGGCGTTCCGATTTTGCGCCTCAATGGCGACTATCTTGCTATAGTAACTCTGGCGTTTGGCGAGATTATAAAGGGAATAATTCAAACCGTAAAAATCGAGCGTACGCTGGAAGACGGAACAAAAGAAATGGTACTAGACGGTTCTATGGGACTTCGTACTACCGATATCCGTCTAAACCGCGACTATGCGTTTTTAATAGGTGCAGTACTCGTTATGCTTACCTTGTTTGTAGTGCTTAACATAAAGCATTCCAAGGTTGGCCGCGCGGTAATGGCAATTCGTGATAACCGTATTGCTGCTGAAGCGGTTGGTATAAACGTTACCGCCTATAAACTTATGATATTTGTTATATCCGCGTTTATTGCGGGTGTTGCAGGTGTGCTTTACGGACACGAAATGACCACACTTGCCGCCTCAAACTTCGATTTCAACTATTCTATTGAAATTCTTGTTTTCGTGGTTCTCGGTGGTATGGGCAGCATACGCGGTTCGATAATCGCTGCAACGCTGCTTTACATCATCCCGCTTAAGCTTACTGCTTACATAAACGGTGGATTTAAAACCCTTATCTATGCGTTACTTCTCATCTTTGTTATGGTACTTAACTCTTCGGAAAAGTTTAACAGCTTTAAAAAGAAGATGGATATAAAGAAGTTTTTCGCAAATAAAAAGAAAGCGGGGGATAGTGTAAATGGCTGATAAAAAACAACCTGTAAACACAAAAATCGTTCCGCTGCCGAGTCAGTCCTTCGTCCCCGAACGCGACCTTGGCAAAACCCCGATTCTTGAAACAAACCATCTTGGCATTGATTTTGGCGGACTTACTGCTGTTGACGATTTGACTATAGCTGTAGGACGTACCGAAATTTGCGGTCTTATCGGTCCCAACGGTGCCGGTAAAACCACCGTATTCAATATGCTGACAAACGTTTACCAGCCCACACGCGGTACTATTATGCTTGATGGCTACAACACCGCCGGAAAGTCTGTACACCAGGTAAACAAAATGGGTATTGCCCGTACTTTCCAGAATATACGACTGTTTTCCAATATGTCGGTTATTGATAACGTAAAGATAGGTCTTCACAACTCTACAAAGCAGAATATGTTCTCTTCGCTTTGTCACGGTTTTGGATACGTTGGTTCTGAAAAGAAGGCAACCGAGCGTGCGCTTGAACTGCTCGATTTCTTCTCAATGGCCGACCTTGCAAAACACGAAGCCGGAAGCCTGCCTTACGGTGCACAGCGCCGTCTTGAATTTGTACGTGCGCTGGCCACCAACCCGGGAATTATCCTGCTTGACGAACCGGCAGCGGGTATGAACCCCTCCGAAACAGCCGAGCTTATGGAAAACATCCGCCGCATTCGCGACGAATTCCAGATTGCCGTTATGCTTATCGAGCACGATAT
>JAZUOJ010000083.1:0-2504 GCA_045604625.1 Acutalibacteraceae bacterium
CTCTTACCACCTTGGGCGGAATAGGTGAAGACCTTGGCGGATATAAGGGCTACGGCTTTGCTTTGGCTGTTGAATTTTTCTCGTCTATCCTTCAGGATGGTGCTTACGGTAAGGCTCTTGACGGTAAGGATGAAAACGGAAACATTCGCCCGTATCAGCTTGGCCATTGGTTTATTGCTATCGATACCGACCACTTTATGGGCGAGGAAGTTGCTCGCAGAAAGTCAGGAGAAATCTGCAGAAGTATGCGCGCATCTAAAAAGGCTCCCGGTGCTGAAAGAATCTACACCGCCGGTGAAAAAGAGTATGAAATCGGTCTTGCCCGCAAGGACGGCGTGCCGATAAATGAATCAGTTCAAAAGGAAATCATCGCTGTACGTGATGAGCTTGGTCTTACTCAGTACAAGTTCCCGTGGGAGGACTAATAAATGGATATAAGAGCTGAATCGCTTAAAAAGCATTACGAGTGGCAGGGAAAAATCGAGGTTATTTCTCGCGCTCCCATAAATTCAAGAGAGGACCTGTCGCTGGCATACACCCCCGGTGTAGCCGAGCCCTGTCTTGAAATAAACAAGGACATAAACAAGTCGTACGAGCTTACCCGTCGTTCAAACCTTGTTGCGGTAATCACCGACGGTACGGCGATTTTGGGACTTGGTGACATTGGTCCCGAAGCAGGTATGCCGGTAATGGAGGGTAAATGCGCTCTGTTTAAGGCTTTTGCCGACGTTGACGCGTTTCCGCTTTGCATTAAATCGAAGGACGTAGACGAAATAGTTCGCACTATATATCTTCTTTCGGGCTCGTTCGGCGGAATAAACCTTGAGGATATTTCGGCACCCCGCTGCTTTGAGATAGAGCAGAAGCTTAAAGAAATATGTGACATTCCGATTTTCCACGACGACCAGCACGGCACCGCTATCGTTGTTGCCGCCGCACTTATCAATGCTCTAAAGCTTGTGAAAAAGGAAATCGGCAACGTTAGAGTAGTTATAAACGGCGCCGGCTCGGCAGGTATTGCTATTGGTAAGCACCTTATGAATATGGGTGTTAAGAATCTTACCTTCTGCGACCGTTTCGGCATAATCTGCGAGGGTGATGAAAACAACAACCCCGCGCAAGAAGAAATTTCCAAGGTTACAAACCTTGAGCACAAGAAGGGTACGCTTGCTGACGCACTTGTTGGTGCAGACGTATTTATCGGCGTTTCTGCGCCCAACCTTGTTTCGCCTGAAATGGTGAAATCGATGGCTGAGGACTGCATTATGTTCCCGATGGCGAACCCCACCCCCGAAATAATGCCCGACGTTGCCAAGGCCGCAGGTGCAAGAGTTGTCGGAACGGGACGTTCGGATTTCCCGAACCAGATCAATAACGTGCTCGCCTTCCCCGGAATTTTCCGCGGCGCCCTCGACTGCAGAGCTTCCTGCATTAACGAGGAAGTGAAGGTGGCAACCTCGTATGCGCTGGCATCGCTTATCCCTGACGACGAGATAACCGAGGAAAACATTATTGCTCCCGCCCTTGACAAGAGGGTAGCGCAGGTTGTTGCCGAGGCTGTTGTCAAGACCGCCAAGGAAACCGGCGTTGCAAGAATTTAGTGTATTTTTCCATTAGGTATTATGAAAAAAGCCGACAGAAAACCTGTCGGCTTTTTTGTATGGGGTTATAGTTAGAATGAAAATCCGCTTGTGCGAGATTTAAGTTCTATTGAGATACCAAATGCCAAAATTAAGATAACCTGCGAATGCAACCCAGAGCGCATAGGGAATTTGCAAAAACGCTGCTAAGGGCGAAATGGGAAAATATTTAATAATCGTTTTTATTATTAGATATAATAATACAAGTAACCAGAGAAATGCGAATAAATATAATCGCAGGTTAAAGAAAATTATACTCCAGCCAAAGTTAAAAATAAGGCTGAGCGCATAGGTGTAAAGCGCCGATTTGCGTTGCGGCAGCGGGGAAAATTCTCGCGTGTAGATAATGGCCGCGCTTATGCCCATAAGCGTATAAAGCACCGTCCAAACTATTGGAAAAAGTATTGGCGGCGGGGAAAGCGGCGGGGTTACAAGCGTGCTGTATATATCCATATTTCCGCGGGTAATGAGCGCGGACAGCAAGCCTACCGCCAGCGCGATGGCAATAGAAATTATATAGGGTTTAATTTTTTTCATCATAAAAGCACCACCGTTTATATTTAGCGTTCGTATAATTTATATGCCGAAAAGGTTTAGAATATGGCAGGGAAAGATGGGAATGCTTTATATGAAAGGTGGAGTTATAATGATAGAAAAGGATACAATAAAGCTATTGCGCGAATGCGACGCGGGTGTGAAAATGGGCATATCCTCGATTGACGACGTGCTTGACTACGTTAAATCGGAAAAGCTAAAGAAAAATCTTTCGGACTGCCGAAACGAGCACGTGGAGCTGGGCAGAGAAATTGAACAACAGCTTGACCGTTTTGATGACGACGGTAAGGAGCCCAACCCGATGGCAAA
>JAZUOJ010000084.1:0-8950 GCA_045604625.1 Acutalibacteraceae bacterium
TATGATGCGCGGGCGGCTTTTCCGTTAACCTCTACCCTGCCTGCATCGCACGCTTCGTTTGCAACGGTACGCCGCTTTATAAGGCGAGATACCTTTAAATATTTGTCAAGTCGCATAGGTTTCCTCACAAAAACAAAAGCCGCCAACGGCGGCCTTTGAAAATAAATTTAATTATTTTATAGCGTCCTTAAGAGCCTTACCAGCCTTGAAAGCGGGAGCCTTGCAAGCTGCGATCTTGATGGTTTCCTTGGTCTTCGGGTTGATACCGGTGCGAGCGCCGCGCTCACGAACTTCGAAAGTACCAAAGCCAACGAGAGCAACCTTGTCGCCCTTCTTGAGGGTTTCTTCTACTGTGCCAACGAATGCTGCGAGAGCTGCGTCAGCGTCCTTCTTAGAAATGCCTGCCTTCTCGGCGATTGCTGCAACTAATTCTGTTTTGTTCATTTTAATAAACCTCCATAAATTATTCGGTTAAACCCGAATTTTTATCGTAATATTGCGGTCTAGGACAAGCCATTCACCACTATATAGTAATTTAACACATTTTCACTTAAAAATCAAGTAAAATATATATGATTTATACTAATTTTTCCAAAAAGTGAAGAATTTTTGTAGAAAATTACGAGATTATTTGATGATTTTCATTTTTTTACTGATTTTAAGCAGTTTTTCACCCATCGGGAAAGCCAAGATATCCTGTTCTGTAAACGTTTTTAACAGTATTAAAGCCAGTAAATATACCAAAACTGCGGCCGCAATTGCCAAAACCGTATTTACAGTGCCTTTACCCAACAAGGTGTAAACCGCAAGGGCTGCACCGCCGCAAAGCAGAGACGATACCAGCGGTTTTATTAGCACCGACAATACGTTCGGCATTACACCGGAATATTTAATCAGGCTTGCAAAATTCGAAATAAAAATATAAAGGAAACAGCACAGCGTACCGATAGGAGCGCCGTGAATATTTATCTCGGGAATGCCGACGAGCATAAAGTTTACCACTATTTTTATAACAGCGCCCACCGCAATATTGCGGACGGGTATTATCTGTTTACCTATAGCCTGCAGCATACTTGTCATAGGTGCCGAAATTCCTGCAAAGACGGCGGCAACGCCAAAAACAGTAAGCATAGGTGCACCTATCTCAACCGATGCGGCACTTTTATAAAGCAACGACATAATAGGTTCGGCCAGAACAGCCATACCTATACCTGCGGGCATAGCAATGAGTGACGTAAACTTTATTATAGATTCAATGTTCTTCTTTATTTCAATCTTATTTTCGCGGTCGGTAGCCCAAACAGATGCCAAAACCGGCAACGCGCTGACGCCGAGCACCGAGGAAATTGTGGGGATAAGATTATAAATTGTAAACGCCTTTCCGCGCACACCGTAAAGGAAGGTTGGTATTGCGGCATTTGTAAGTGCTTCTTTGGCGCTGGCATTATAATCGGCAATTGAGGCTGAATACATATTAAGCACGGTATCCGCCGAGGTATCCATAACGCGGTTGAGCTGCCATTTCACCATTGAAACGTCGATAAGGCTTGCAACGTTTGTAGCAAGCGAGCTTAAAACTACGGGCACCGCTATGACCACAAGAACGCGCAGTAAAACGCGCTGCGACTTTGGTTCGGGCGAGGCTGAAAGCTCGTCTTTTGTAATTCCGTCACCGCGCAGCTTGTATCGAAGACTTAAAAACAGAGCGCCCAGAACCGTGCCTATAGTAATACCCATAATAGCACCGGCTGCAGCATAGGCCACGTTGCCGTTATATTTCATTATAAAGTAGGCTATTGTGTAACCGAATATTAACTTAGACGATGCCTCAATAACGTCGGAGAATGCCGTGGGATACATATTTCGCAGTCCCTCGTAATATCCGCGGTAGGTAGACATTACACAACAGAAAAGCAGCGACGGTGCTATCATAAACAGGCTATAGACCGAGCCGCCGGTTTCGTCGGTTAACTGCACAAACGGATATATCATTAAAAGCATTGCCGCAAGACCGATAAGTCCCGTGACTAAAAACGCCTTTTTAGAAAGCCTTAATATTTCACGCACGTCGCGGTAACGCTTTTCGGCCATATTTTCGGCAACCATACGAGATACTGCTATAGGCAGTCCCGCCATAGAAAGACCGTATATAGGCGTAAAAAGGTCGTAGGCTGAGGAGAAGTATCCAAAACCTAAATCGCCTATTACGTTGTTAAGCGGTATTTTAAAAATTGCACCGATTATCTTTGAAAGTGCGGTAGAGATAAGCAGTATTATAGCGCCGTATTCAAAACTTTGTTGTTTGCGTTTTTGCATTTCTTCGCCGTCCTAACAAAATAGAGTATCGCTGTAAAGCATTTCTTTTATACCGCGCATAAGCAACACGGCCAAATCAAATTTCTCGTTTTCGTTCATCTCTGTGTATGCCGAAGAGCCATCATCGCCTGCATCGTCCGAAACACGGCGAATAGTGAAAAAAGGCACTCCCGTTATATGGCAAACCGATGCTATTGCGGCGGTTTCCATATCACAGCATATTGCTCCGTATTCGGCAATAAGCTCATCACGCAGGGCACTGTCCGATACGAAACAGTCACCCGTTACCATCGGACCTGACACCGCATTTGGGCAAAGCCGCGAAAAATGGGAAACAAGACGCTGGTCGGCGGTATATATATACTCTTGGGAACATTTAACGCCTTTTTTATATCCAAGCGGGGTTAAATCAAAATCGTGCTCGACAAAGCTGGTCCCTATTGCAAGATCGCCGCGTCTTACACCGTGAATACCACCCGACAGACCGGTATTAAGCAAAACCTTGCAACCCTTGTCGATAAGGTGCATTGCAGCGGTTGCCGCGTTTACCTTTCCCACGCCGCAATGAACGGCACAAACCTCTATCGTGTTTCCGTACTCACTAAAGGTGAAGTTATGACCGTCCCTACCGAAATAGGGGGCGTATTCCCCGCCCATTTCAGCTATGGGAGCATATTCCATATCATCGGCGATTATTACGCCCAGCTTTATAGTATCCATTTTTTACCTCACAAATCAAACCTAAAAAGACGGCCTTCTTGCCAGCCGTCTTTTGTAAAAATTATTCGTTTTCAGCCGTATTCTTTATAAAGCTTTCGCCGCAGGCGTAGCAAAAATGTGCTTCGTGAAGGTTAGAAGCACCGCAGTTTGCGCAAAACTTTTTACCCTGTGACTTTAAAATTTCATTTTTTGCAGCCGTTATTTCGGCCTCACGCTCGCGAATATCCGAAACGAGGTTTTTAACGTTATCCGAAACGTCGGAAGAGTTTTCTAAAACCTCGATAGCAGCACGGCCTAAAGCCTCGTACGCTTTTGTAAGCTTTGACTCCATAGCGGCAACATCAAGCTTCTGCTTCTGTAGAGATGCAACGTCGCCGGCTTTTTTATATGCAACGTCGAACGCGCCCTTTGCTTTATTTACAGCTTCGGTAAAAAAATCCATAATTCATTCCTCCGTTTTTTTATAATATACCATATAAATGTGAACTTTTCAAGAACTGCACTATTCGTACTTACCTCCGTGAATAAACTCACGCAGCAGCGAATCCTGCGGAACCAACACCGAATCTACCGACCGGAATTTTTTAAGTCCGTTTATGGTGTTTTGAACATAATAATAATCCTCACTTTGAGGGCTGATAGCGCTAAGGAGTCTTAACACCCTGTCGCGGAAAATGCAGGGTTCGTAATAATGAAGTGTAAATATTTGCTTATCAGCCGTAGGCTTAAAGCAGTAAAGAAATTTTTCTTCACCCTTTATTACGCTTTCCCACATATCAAAGGTCTGCTGCGGTGCAGTTCCGCGATAAATATCGTCGCGCGACATTCTGCGTACTAGGCGCATCTGACGGCTGGAAAGCACAACCTTTCCTTCACTGTCTACAAGCGACTCGTTAACGCTGATATAAATTTTAAAAACGCTATCTGAGGGCAGACGGCTAGTGAGTAGTGGATTCAGCGCGTGCAGTCCTTCTACTATGATTATGCCGCCGTCGCGTATGCTGACAATATGTCCGTCCGGTTTTCTTTTGCCCTTTTCAAAATCAAAAAGCGGCATAACACAGCTTCCGCTTTTTAATAGGTCGTCAAAGCAACGCTCTATTTCGGGAATGTCAAGCGAGTGGACCGTTTCAAAATCGGGTTTGCCCTCTTCATCGCGCGGGGCATCCTCCCTATTTAGATAAAAATCGTCAAGCGAAATTACGCTCGTGTGGATAGAAAGTTTATCCAGATAGTCGCGCAAAATTTTAGCGGTAGTTGTTTTTCCCGAACCCGACGGGCCTGCTATCATTATAATCTTTTTCTTGCCGTTTTCCTTAATTTCACGTGCAAGCCCGCGAATTTCGTCGTGATAGCGGTCTTCGCAAAAGCTTATAAAATCCTTAACATTCGATTTTACGCTATCATTTATAAAATCAACGGTAGGTTTCATAAAAAGTGTTTACCCTTGCCTTTCTGTCAATTAGTTCATCAAATCGGGTAATATATTCATACGGGTATTTGTAGTTGAAAATACGCTCAATATAATTACCGTTCGGCTCTTTGAGTTTTGTAGTACCCGAAGCGCCGCACGCTAATATTGTATGCGTTTCATCCATTATATAAACATTATAAAGACATTCGCTGCCCGGCTTTGAATAACCTACGTTTTCCAAATTTCCGACGGTTTTGCTTTGGCGGTACATATAGTACGGCATAATTCCGTTTTGCTCCAGAATACTGCGCGCCATATTTACCATTTCACCCGCGACAACACCTGCGCCGTCCACATATGTAGCACCGCCGTATGACAGTTTTGAAGCGCGTTTCATTGCAAGCGAATGAACCGTTACGCTTTCGGGTGAGAGGCTTAATATACTGCCGAGCGTGTGCGAAAAGCTATCCACCGTGTCGGACGGCAAGCCCGCTATAAGGTCCATATTTATATTATTAAAGCCCAAATGTCTTGCGAGATTAAAGGCCTCAACCGTTTCCTGTGCAGTGTGACGTCTGCCGATAGCCGCCAGAACGTCATCGTTCATCGTTTGCGGGTTTATGCTTATTCGGTCTACGCCGTTTTGCTTAATGGATTGCAGTTTTTCTTCGGTTATGGTGTCGGGTCTTCCCGCCTCTACCGTAAACTCGCGCAGATGCGATAAATCAAAGTTCTCGCGCACGGTACGAAGTACTGTGTTCATCTGCTCTGCCGTAAGTGTAGTGGGTGTACCGCCGCCCATATATATCGTTTCAAGACGCAGCCCGTTTTTTCGGGCAATATCTGCGGTAACCTTTATTTCCTCACACAAAAGCTCAACATACTGCGGAATTAGCTTTTTTGCGTGTTCAACCGAGTGCGATACAAAGGAGCAGTACGAACAGCGACTGGGACAAAACGGTATGGCGATATACAGACTAAAAGATTCCGGTCTCGAAAGCGAAACTATGCTTTCTTCTTTAAGTCTTGTCTGTTTACATAGCGATAATTTGCTGTCGGTTACAAGTAGTTTAGATTTAAAATACTCGTCTGTCTTTTGGGCACCGTCAAGCAAAAAAAGTCTGGAATACAGTTTTGCGGGACGCACACCGGTCAATATTCCCCAAGGGGGCGTATATCCGGTAATCTCGCAAAAGCATTCGTAAAGGCAGGTTGCAAGTTCCCTTTCGCAGGTGTCGGTATAATCTTTTTCATTATTATCCACTACCCTTTGGCGGCTGGTGCTTTTTGCGAACAGCTTAAGAGATGCAAAAACACCGGTATTCTTTTCGCCCTTATCCAGCCTTGTTACCGCAACGGTTTCGTCATCTTTTATTGTATCTATTATTTCTATCTTTTCAAAGGGTAAAAATATTCTGCACAGTTTTTCGGTTTCATACCGAAAATCGTGATTTATAACTGATAAAATCATATTTAAAATTCCCGATAATAGTATGGATTATTTTGTTCCTCGTAGCCAAGCGAAGTAGCCTCGCCGTGTCCCGGATAGACGGTGCAGTCCTCTTCGAGTGAGAAAAGCCTTAAAAGTGATGCCTGCATTTCGCTGTGACTTCCCGTGGGGAAATCGGTTCTTCCTATGCTCTCACAAAACAATGTGTCCCCGCTGAAGATAACATCGCCTATTAGATAGCATACCGAACCGCAGGTGTGTCCCGGTGTAAGTAAAACACGGACAGTAAAGTCACCCATTTGCACTGTATCACCATCATTTACCAAAATATCGGCGTTACAGGTTCTGTGCTTTATGCCAAGCAAATCGCCAAGGCTTTGGGCGGTGCTTTTAAGCCCGCACTCGTCAAGGGCAGACGCCACAACCTTTCCGCCGCACAAATCACGCACGTCGGCAATTCCTGCCACGTGGTCGCAATGGCGGTGGGTTGCGAGAATAAAAATTTCCTTTTGTTCATTCTCACTTAAAAAGGTTTTTAGTTTGCCCGAAAGATAAAAAGGGTCAATTACCAGTGCAGAGTTTTCCGAACTTACCATATAGCAGTTTGCGGCAATCGGACCCTGTGCTTCACATATTATATTCACTTATTTTCTCCAAATTTCAGTATCAAGACAAATAGTTACCGGACCGTTGCAAGCAAGGTTTATGGTCATATCGGCTCCGAAAACGCCTGTTTCCACCTGCTTTACACCGCATTCTTTAAGGCACTGACAGTAATATTTATAAAGCTCGTCTGCCTTTTTAGGTTCCATTGCCTCAACAAACGAGGGACGATTCCCTTTTTTAGTGTCGGCGCAGAGTGTAAAGTTTGATACAACAAGCGCGCCTCCCTGAATGTCTAAAAGCGATAAATTCATTTTATCGTTTTGGTCACAAAAGATACGCAGTGCCGCCGTTTTACGGGCAAGCAATTCGGCGTCGGCGGCGGTATCAGAGGAATGAACACCGAGCAGCACCAAAAAGCCACGGTCTACAGCACCCGAAAACACGCCGTCGGCGGTCACGGATGCATTATCAACACGTTGAATAATTGCCTTCATTACTGATTTATCCTTTCTATGCCGAACACGCCGTGCAGCTTTCCAAGCTGTGCCTTAATACTTGCAAGATGCTCAACGCTTGCAGTCTTTAGCGTTACAACCAGCACGCAGTTGCCCTGCTTGGTTCTGCGGGCATTAACCGCGTGAACGGTTACCTTCATATTGTAAAGCGCAGCAGTAACGTCCATAAGCATACCGTCTCGGTCCACACCCGTAATCTGCAGCGTGGCTACGAAGCTCTCGCTCTGTCCGGCATTCCAATGTGCCGCAACCCAGCGCTCGGGCTCTTCACATTTTGAAATGTCTCGTGGTACGTTGCAACAGTCGCTTTTATGAATGGATACGCCGTGGCCGCGGGTAATAAAGCCGACAATGTCGTCTCCCGGAAGCGGCGAACAGCATTTTGAAAGTTTAATAAGACAGTTATCAATACCCTCGACAACTACGCCACCCGACTGTTTATTAGATACGGGTTTAACGATATCCTCAACCGATACGGGTTTGGACGCTTTGATAAGCTTATTATAATCATCCTTAATACGGGGCATTATTTTAGAAAGCAGCAGTCCGCCATAGCCAATTGCTGCATAGAAATCTTCTGCAGACGATAGCTTTTGTTTGCGTGCTAATTCTAAAATAAAGGCAGTCATATCGTCGGGCGGAAGGTTTATGCCGTTGCGGGAAAACTCGCGCTCGACCTCGTCACGTCCGGCTTCGATATTTTCTGCGCGGCGTTCCTTTTTAAACCAACCTCTGATTTTTGATTTTGCCTGGTTGGTAACCGCAATATTAAGCCAGTCGCGGCTGGGCGCGTGGTTTGGCTGGTTGGTGGTAATAATCTCAATAATCTCGCCGGTTTTAATAACGTGGTTAAGCGGCACAATCTTGCTGTCAACCTTTGCGCCAACCATTTTTATTCCTACTGCGGAATGTATGGCAAAGGCAAAGTCGATTATTGTAGAACCAACGGGAAGGTTAATTACGTCACCCTTGGGCGTTACCGCAAAGACGTCCTCTTGTGCGAGGTCGGTCTTTATGGTCTGAATAATATCACCAGCGTTTTCGTCCTCGCGCTGAGATTCGAGAATCTGGCGAACCCACGAAAGCCTTTCGTCAAGCTTTTTATCGCTCTTGTTTATACCCTCCTTATACTTCCAGTGGGCAGCAATTCCGTATTCTGCCGTATGGTGCATATCAAAGGTACGAATCTGAATTTCAAAGGGTATTCCCTCGCGGCTGATAACGGTGGTGTGAAGCGACTGATACATATTTGGCTTGGGCGTCGAAATATAGTCCTTAAACCTGTTTGGAATAGGACGGAACATATCGTGCATTACACCGAGAATATTATAGCAGTCGGCTATGTTGTCGGTAATGATTCTAACGGCATAGATATCATAAATTTCGTCAAAATCCTTGCCTTGAACGTACATTTTTCTATAGATGCCGTGAATTGATTTTACGCGGCTTTCAATAGCAACGTTTATATTCGGTAAAACCTCTTTTAAATGCTTTTCAATTCTCTCACGAATGTTTTTAAGGTTTTCTTCGCGTTGGGGTTTGCGCACCGAAAGCGAGGTTTCAACCTCGTGGTATGCTATTGGGTCAAGGTGCATAATCGCCAAGTCTTCAAGCTCTTCTTTAAGCGCACGAATACCGAGGCGGTGCGCGATAGGCGCATAAATTTCAAGCGTTTCAAGCGATTTTTCGCGCTGTTTATCCTCACGCATTGCATCCAGCGTGCGCATATTGTGCAGACGGTCTGCAAGCTTTATGATAATTACGCGGATATCCTCGTTCATCGCCATAAACATCTTGCGAAGATTTTCAGCCTGAAATTCTTCTTTTGATGTAAACTGAATTTTTCCGAGCTTTGTAACACCCTCAACAAGGTTGGCAATGCTGCTGCCAAAGCTTTTTTCAACCTCTTCGTGGGTTACGGGTGTATCC
>JAZUOJ010000085.1:0-11329 GCA_045604625.1 Acutalibacteraceae bacterium
GGCGGCTATTTTATGCACGCCCGCGGCGGACTTCAAACAGAGTATTTAAGTGACGAGTGGTTTTCTATGGTCGCCGCTTCAATTGACGAAGCAAGGAAGACCGGAATGGATGCCTGGGCTTATGACGAAAACGGTTGGCCCAGCGGTTTTGCCGACGGTAAAGTACCCTCGCGTGGGGTTGATTTTCAGCAAAAGCGAATGGCCGCCTGCGTGCTTGAGGATGATACCGTACCCGAAAACCTTATTGCTCTTTATAAACTGTCGGATGACGGCTACACCCTTACGGACAAGGCCGAGAAGGGCGTTTTCGCTGTTTACTACGTATTGAATAAATATTATATCGACACCTTTAACCCCGAAACCACAAAGTATTTTTTAGAGGTTACCCACGACGAATACTATAAGCGTTTCGAAGAGGAATTCGGCAAAACGCTAAAGGGCTTCTTCACCGACGAGCCGCAGTATAACAAAACCCAAAACTTCCCCTGGTCGCACGTGCTGGAGGACGAGTTTAAAAAACGCTACAGCTATAGCCTTATAGAAAATCTGCCGGCACTTTTCGGCACATATCAAAACACCTTTGCCGTGCGCTACGATTTCTGGCGTATGATTGGTGAGCTTTTCCGCACTCACTTTATCAAGGGTATGTACGACTGGTGCGAATCTCACAACTGCAAGCTAACGGGACACGTTATGGCAGAGGTACAGCTTAACTCTCAGCTTACGGCGGTTGCCGACAGTATGGCGTGCTACGAATATTTCCACATTCCGGGAATTGACTGGCTGGGTAGACAATTAGGTCACGCGCTGGCACCCCGCCAGCTTTCAAGCGTTGCAAAGCAGTTTGGGCGTCAGACAATAACCGAATCGTTTGCACTTTGCGGCTGGGACGTATCGCCTAACGATTTACGTCTTATAGCAGGCTGGCAGTATGTAAACGGTGTTACAATGATATGTCAGCATCTGGAGGCTTATACGCTTCGCGGCCTGCGCAAGCGCGACTATCCGGCGGCATTGTTTATGCAGCTTCCGTGGTATCAAAAGGCATATTCTGCACTTAACACGTATTTCGCAAAGCTCGGTTCCTTGCTTGATACAGCGAGTGAGCCTGCTCCGCTTCTTGTAATTCATCCCGTGTTTACGGCGGCGCTGTTGTTTGCCGACGAAAATGCCGGTCCTATAAATATGTATAGTGACTATTTTGATGAGTTTTCCGATAAACTCAACGACCTTCATATTCTGCACCACTACGGTAGCGAGGTAATAATGGAGCGTCACGGTAGGGTAGAGGGAAACCGTCTTATCGTGGGACAGTGCGAGTACGAGGCTGTACTTATACCCAAGCTTTCGGTTATAACCGAAAGCACGTATGAGCTTTTAATTAAGTTCGCACAAAACGGCGGAAAACTTTATGCAATAACCCTGCCCGAAATGATAAACGGCAGAGTGGACGAACGCGTAGAAAATTTGCGCGATTACTGCCAGATGATAGATGAAGATGAGCTGTCGGTACTGCGCAGCGGCGATATGCCGTCACTCACCGACGACTGCGGAGCTCAGCTTGCCCGCGTGCACGTGGCAGAGCGCCATTCGGACGGCGAAAAGCTTTTCTATCTTATCAATCTTGAAAACGAGGCAAGAAACGGTATTTTCTCAACAAGCGGCGAATACTCGCTTGTGCTTTTCGATGTTATAACCGAAAAACAAGAGCCTATTGAGTGCTACAGAGAAGACGGAAAAACATACGCAAAACTTACCTTTGCCCCCTGGGAGGCCAAGGTTATACTCGCCGTTCGCGGGGATTTGAAGGCAGAAACCGGGGAAGCGGAGTATTTGACCTTCGCGCCGCAGTTTAGGCGAATAGGCGGCAGCGAAAACACCCTCACCCTCGATAGCTGCGAATATTCGGTAGACGGCGGAGAATGGCAGCCGCGCAAGGCTGTTATAACCCTGTTCGAGGAGCTTTTAGAGCTTAAACGTCCCTGTCACGCACAGCTTAGGTTTAAGTTCTCGGTTGCCGATATGCCCAAAACGCTTTATCTGCTCAGCGAAACACCAAAGCAGTTTAAGTATATAATAAACGGCACACCGGCCGAGTTCTGCGACGTGGGATACGAGGTTGATAAGTCCTTCCGCAAGATGGATATACTTAAGTATGTGAAGCTTGGCGAAAACGAAATTGTGCTGGATACTGATTTCTATCAGAGCCAGAAGGTCTATGACGTTATATTCGGTGAAAACGTTCACGAAACCGAGAAAAACAAGCTAACCTACGACACCGAAATTGAAAGCATTTATCTTTATGGTGATTTCGGCGTTAACTCGCTTGACGAATTTACATACGGCGAGCGCCGTTCCATCTTTACGGGTGAGCGCTTTGAGATTACAAGCCGCCCTGAAACACTTAATATCAACGAAATTACCACCGACGGACATCTCTTCTTCTGTGGAGATATGTCGCTGGCACAGAACGTTACTGTAAACAAGCAGGACGGTGTACGTTATGCAATAAAGCTAAAAGCACTCAACGCGCCCTGTGCCGAGGTGTTTATAAACGGTAAAAACGCGGGAATGTTTATGTTTACTCCTCACGTTCTTGACGTGACAGATTACCTTGTAAACGGCGATAACGAGGTTGTGTTTAAGCTGTATTCCGGCAACCGCAATATGCTTGGACCGCACCATAAGCCCGCAGGTGAAATTTACGACGTAGGTCCTGCAACCTTTACAAACAAACACGGCTGGAGTGACGACACGACAAAACCGGCCTGGACCGACAACTTTAGCTTCGTTAAGTTTGGAATTGAGTGGTAGTATGGGTTACAGAATAGAACACGATTCAATGGGTTCGCTTGAGGTGCAGGAGGACCGCTTATGGGGTGCACAGACCGAGCGTAGCCGTAGAAACTTTAAAATCGGCAGCGAAAAAATGCCCGATGAGATAATTAAGGCTTTCGCGCTGCTAAAGTCTGCTGCGGCCTGTGCCAACCGCGACCTAGGCGTGCTGAGTGAGGAAAGTTGCGCCCTTATTTGCCGCGTGTGCGAAGAAATAAAAAACGGCGACCTTTCAGACCATTTTCCGCTTTCGGTATGGCAAACAGGCAGCGGTACCCAAACCAATATGAACCTGAACGAGGTTATAGCCCGCAGGGGAAACCACTTAGCGGGAAAGGAACTTCTGCATCCGAACGATACGGTAAATATGTCGCAAAGCTCTAACGATACTTTTCCGAGTGCAATGCGCATTTCAATGTGCGTACAGATAGAGGAAAGACTTTTACCGGCTGCAAAAAGACTAATAAAAACGCTCTCGCGTCTTGAAACCGAAAACAAGGGAATAATAAAGGTGGGCAGAACCCACCTGCAGGACGCCGTTCCGCTTACCCTTTCGCAGGAGATAAGCGGTTGGCGCACGATGGTCGAAAAGTCGGTCGAGATGATAGAAAAAAGCCTTTGTGAGCTGTCTTTCCTGGCTCTCGGAGGTACTGCTGTCGGAACGGGACTTAATGCGCCAAAAGGGTTCGATGAGCTTTCGGCACAGTACGTATCAAAGCTTTCGGGGCTTAGCTTTAAGACCGCAGAAAACAAGTTTTGCGCCCTTACCTCGCTTGACGACGTGGTCGTAGCGCACGGTGCGGTTAAGGCGCTGGCATGTGACCTTATGAAGATAGCAAACGACGTACGTCTTTTGTCTTCCGGACCGCGTTGCGGAATAGGTGAAATCATAATTCCGGAAAACGAACCCGGCAGCTCCATAATGCCCGGAAAGGTAAACCCAACCCAGTGCGAAATGGTAACAATGGTTGCCGTACGGGTTATGGGCAACGATGCGTCTGTTGCGTTCGCCGCATCACAGGGAAACTTCCAGCTTAATGTTTTTCTGCCCGTTACGGCGTACAGCTTTTTGCAGTCCGTAAATCTGCTGTCCGATGCTATCGATTCGTTTGAAAGCAACTGTGTCGCGGGAATAAAACCCAACACACAAAAAATAGAAGAAAATCTTTCGCGCAGTTTAATGTTGGTTACGGCACTAAACCGCAAAATCGGATACGAAAAAGCGGCAAAGGTAGCCAAAACGGCATATAGCGAAAACATAACGTTGGCAGAGGCCTGCGAAAAACTCGGCTTTTTATCAAGGGCCGAGGCTGAGGCTGCGCTGGACCCTACAAAGATGATAGGGGAATAATAGTAATAAAAACTGACCAATCTTTTGATTGGTCAGTTTTTTTATAATCTGTATGCTGTGTTAAAAAGTTCGCTAACGCTGCTCTTAAGTGCGGGGAAATTCGCAAGAGTCGGATCGCTTTCTATAAGCTTTGCCGCCTCGTCCCGCGCAACGCGCATGGCATTGATATCGGTTTGCAGATTAGCAATTTTAAGTTCGGGCAGACCGTGCTGTCGGTGACCGAGAAAATCACCGGGACCGCGCAACGCAAGGTCGGCGTCGGCCACCTTAAAGCCGTCTGTGGTTTTGCATATTGTATCAAGCCTTGCCCAGGTTGTGTCGCTTGTATCGTCTGAAATTAGAATACAGGTAGATTTATGCTGTCCTCTGCCGACGCGTCCGCGTAGCTGATGCAGTTGTGAAAGTCCGAAACGCTCGGCATTTTCTATTACAAGAACGGTAGCGTTAGGAACGTCAACGCCAACCTCAACAACCGTTGTGGCAATAAGCAGGTCGATATCGCCCCGTGCGAAATCCTGCATTATAGCATCCTTTTCTTTAGCGGGTAATTTTCCGTGCAGAAGTCCAAGTCTATACCCCGCAAACTCGCCTGCCGATAACTTTTTATAGTATTCCTCGGCAGAGGTAAGCGGCGTTTCGCTTTCCTCCACAAGTGGGCAAACTATGTAGGCTTGTCTGCCGTCTTTTATATTCTTTTTAATAAAATTATATATTCGCGTGTGTAGATTTGAGCCTACGCGGTAGGTTTCTATGGGTGTGCGTCCCGCAGGTAATTCATCTATTATGCTAATGTCAAGGTCACCGTAAATTATTAGTCCCAGCGTGCGGGGAATAGGTGTTGCCGACATAACAAGTGTATGAACGCCGCCTGCCTTTCCGGCAAGTCGGTCACGCTGGGCAACACCAAAACGGTGTTGTTCGTCGGTCACCACAAGTGCCAGCGAACGGAACTGAACGTCGTCTTCAATGAGGGCGTGTGTGCCCACTACAATATCGCACTGTCCGTCAAGCAACGCCTGCTTTATGCGTAGCTTTTCGCCCTTTTTGGTAGAGCCGGTTAAAAGCTCAATTTTAATTAGGTCGCCAAAAGTTTTCTTAAGGCTTTTAAAATGCTGCTCGGCAAGAATTTCGGTAGGCGCCATAAGTGCCGATTGGTGGCCGTTCTTCGCGCAGACAAACATAAGTCCGGCAGCCACCGCGGTTTTGCCGCAGCCAACGTCGCCCTGGATAAGTCTGTTCATTCTTTTGCCGCTTTGCATATCGCATATGCACTCGTCCATAACCCGTCTTTGGGCATTAGTAGGCGAAAAGGGGAGAAGCCCCAGATACTCATCTAAGGCGTTATAATGGATGCTTATTCCCGTGTGTGTCTCGCGCCTGCTTTTTAAAAGGCAGAGTCCCGTTTGCAGCAAAAAAAGTTCCTCAAACATCAGTCTTCGGCGTGCCTGTATAAGCGCCTCGTTGGAGGCAGGGAAGTGTATGTTGCGCAGTGCCGATTCAATACCGAAAAGCTTGTACTGGTCGCGTAAATATTCAGGCAAAGCGTCCTCGCCACACTCCGAAAGTGCGGTCTTCATAATGCGTTCAATGTTCTGTGAAGAAAGACCTTCACACGCGTGGTAAACGGGGTGTATTCCCGCAAAATTTTCTTCCCTTATTTCGGGCGACGACATTTCGCGGTAGTACGGGTTTCCCGTTATCTTTCCGTAAAACAGATAACTGCTTCCCTCGTGCAGCCGCGCAGCCAAGTATTTTTGATTAAAAAGGGTTACGGTCATCTGGCCCGATTCGTCAGCCACCAAAAACCTAAAAATACTCATACCGGGACGAATCTTCTTTTCTTCCGGTGGGCACAAAACACGCGCCTTAACACACACCGTGCTTTGAAGCTCGGCGTCAAAAATATTTACCGTGTTTTTATAGTCAACGTAGGTGCGCGGATAATAGCGCAAAAGGGCATCGACCGAATCGATACCCAGTTTTTTAAACAACTGCGCTCTTTTTTCGCCAACGCCCTTTAAATATTGAATGCTTTTTTTCATTCTACTCCACCGAGATGATAAAGTAATAAATCGGTTGCATACCCTTAATAAAGGTAAATTCAACCTTAGAACCTAACTTTTCGTTAAGTCCTGCTTCGATTTCTGCGGCCTGCTCATCCGAAATATCCTCACCGTAAATAACGGTTACAAAGCTTGAATCGCGCTTTAACATCTGCTTTACAAGCTTGTGTATGCAGTGGTTAATTTCGGTGTCAACAAACGAAACCTTGCCGCCGTCAAGTGCCAAAAGCTCACCCTTTTTAATCTTGTGTCCCTCAAAATCGGAATCACGTGCGGCAAAGGTGATCTGTCCGGTTCCAACCCTTTCGTATGCCTTACGCATATTTATGGCGTTCTGGTCGTCCGAAGCGTCAGGGTCGTATGCCAGCATAGCAGAAATTCCTTCAGGAATTGTGCGGGTGTGCAGAACAATAACCTTTCGTGTGCTTATCGGAATAGCCTGCTCTGCCGCCATAATAATGTTCTTGTTGTTGGGAAGAACAAATACCGTTTCAGC
The DNA here is from genome assembly GCA_045604625.1 of Acutalibacteraceae bacterium. Classification (GTDB taxonomy): domain Bacteria; phylum Bacillota; class Clostridia; order Oscillospirales; family Acutalibacteraceae; genus SIG589. The sequence goes on from JAZUOJ010000085.1 coordinate 6,746, forward strand.
GGGAGTAAGCTCAATAGCCTTAAGTATGTCGTCGGTGCTGGGGTTCATTGTCTGTCCGCCGCTAACGAGAGAATCAACACCCAAATCGCGGAAAAGTTCTTCAATTCCTGCGCCGGCGCAAACCGAAACAAAGCCTACGGGCTTTTCGGGTGTAGCGGGGGTGTAAACTTCTGTGCGGTCGCTGCTCTGTGCGGGAGCCTTTTTGCGCTCAACCTTGTCGTGCTTTGCACGCTCGTGCTGGTCGCGCATGTTTTCTATTTTAAGGTTTACAAGCTGACCAAAGGTAAGACCGCTTTCAATGGCGTTACCGGGATGGTCGGTGTGAACGTGAACCTTTATAATGCTTTCATCGTCAACAACAACAACGCAGTCACCAATGGTTTCGAGGTATGCGCGAAGCTCGCTCGGCTTCTTCTCGACGCTTTCGTCGCGGTTGACAATAAACTCGGTACAATAGGTAAAGGTAATTTCTTCATCGAGTTCTGCTGCGGCATTACGGGTAACTGGGGTTTCTTCCTCGCCGCCACCGGTAGCCTCAATCATCTTGCCGTCCTTAAGTACCGAATACATACCCTCAAGAATTACGCAAAAGCCCTTGCCTCCGGCGTCAACAACGCCCGCTTTTTTAAGCACGGGAAGCATTTCGGGTGTCTGTGCGAGAGCAACCTGGGCACCGTTTAATGCCTCGCCGAAAACCTCGACAGCACTCATTCCCTCTGCGGCAGCCTTTTCGGCATATTCCGCAGCTATGCGAGCAACGGTTAAAATTGTGCCCTCGGTAGGCTTCATAACAGCCTTGTATGCAGCCTCAACACCGAATTTAAAAGCATCAGCAACGTTCTGGGGTGTCAGCTCATCGGCGCCCTTAAGTCCCTTAGAAAAACCACGGAACAAGAGCGAGGTTATAACGCCCGAGTTACCTCTGGCACCGCGCAGCAGTGCCGAAGCGGCGGTGTCTGCAACCAAGCTTACACTCTCGCCCTCAAGACGGGAAAGCTCTCTCGCTGCATTACCTATACTCATTGACATATTTGTGCCGGTGTCGCCGTCGGGAACGGGGAATACGTTCAGTTCGTCAACACGCTGTTTACAGTTAGATATATTGTTTGCGCCTGAAATAATAGCGTCGCGCAAAGCATTACCGTTTAACAAAATAAAACACTCCTTCTAAGTAGCCGGTGTAAAATTACTCTTTTATTCCGTCAACCTTAACAGTAACCTTGTTGACGTTAATGCCGGTAGCCTCGTTTATCACGTACTTTACCTTGTGGACGATACTCTTGGCAATTGCATTTATATTCATTCCGTAAGAAACGATTATATGAAGTTCAATATCGATACCGTCGATTCCGCCGGTAACCGCAATTCCGCGGTCGATAAATTCCTTTTTAGAAATAATGCCTAAAAGCTTCTGCTTGCTGCCGTAGGGTACCATTCCTACAACGCCGAAGCAGGAAGTAACAGCCTGACCGATTAGCTTGGTCATATACTCGTTTGAAATGCTGATGGTGCCGTTGATGGTTTCGTAAGAAATCATAGCAAACCTCCTAATTATTAAAAGAATAATTATTTATGTTATAAAATAAATCGTTAGCGGTACTGATTGGCTCGGTGGTAAGCCTGGGAGAATACATAGCGACGCCGCTTCGGTAACACACCGGTATAATCGGCATTTCCGACAGAAACGCGTTTGCTACGTCACTTAGAGTGTATTTGCCCTCGTAAAAACCGGTTACCGCCGTTGCGGCAGTAAGGTTAATGTCGCCCGCCGGTTGCGGCTCTGCATCCGGTGCCTCGTCGTTAGTAGACGATGTGGCCGACGAGGTCGTGTCGGTTATAGCCGCGGCTGAAATCCCGAAAGCTAAGCTTCCGCCCGGAATTACAAGCTGCGAAAGGTCCATATTGTTTAATAGTTTGGTTTCGGCAAGGTACATATCAAAGCTTCTTGAATTAAGCAACGACAGATATTGGTCGTACGGTACGGCCTTAAGCGAAACCTCAATTCCAACCGCCGCCAGCTGACGAACAATAAGTTGTCCGGTCGCTACGCGCGCTTGGTTATCAGAGTTGATAAGCAGGGAAACGTTAATACGTTTGCCGGATGAAGTCAACCGATATCCCTCGCTATCTACACTATTATAACCTATTTTCTCCAAATTCACAATAGCAATTTCATTATTATTTGTTTTTTCGAGGGTTTGAAGGCCTTCACACACGCTCCAAACGGGGTTGAAAGGACCGTTTGCGGCCTCGCCGTTGCCGTAATATGCGTCCCTTACAATGTCCTTGCGGTTAATGGCAGAGGATACGGCATAGCGGAAATATTTATCCCGCAAAAACGGGTTTTGCATATTTATACCCACAAAAACAAGGTTGTTAAGCGGTACACTTTTTTTAAGTCCGCTCATACGAGGTACCGAGTTATCGCTGTAGTCGTCATAGCACATCGTAACCGAACCTGATGATATATAGTGGTTTGCCGATTCGTCGTCGGGCGCATTTATAAGCCCTATTTTTTTAATCGCGCACTCTTCTCCATAATAAAGCGTGTTATATTCCAGCGCGTTTTGGGTATCGTTTAGGATATATCTTCCGCAGCCAACGGGGGGAAGCAGAAGATTGTCCTCGCTCTTTTTCGTATCACTGTTTTGTTTTATTATAGGAAAATCAAGCAGGTTGGCAAAATACGGGTCGTCTTTTTTGAGCTTTATAGAAACCGCAGTAATTCCCGCAGCGTTCACGGAAGCAATGCTTTCAAGTTGCGCTTGATAGTTGCTGCCCTCGCTCATAGCGGCTTTTATCGAATAAACAACGTCGTCGGCAGTAAGTGGTGAACCGTCCGAAAACTTGATTGATTTCAGGTTTATCGTGCAGGTTTTATCCTTTACAATTGCGGAACTCGCAATTTTCATAACCGGCATATAGTTTGAGTCCAGGGTTAGAAGCGAGTCGTACAAAAGCTGACAAATCTCTTTGTTTTGCTTGCTGCTTGCTGTATATGGGTTAAAGGAGTCGGTCTGGTCGTACAGCAGGTGCATATTATAGTTTTCGGTTACAGGAATATCGCTGTAATCGGAATACGAGCTGCTACCGTCGTCCAGGACGCCGCCGCATCCGCACAGCAACAGTGAAAGGCATAAAAATAATGAAACAAAAGCACCGTATCGCACGTTTTTCCTCCTTTAAATTATAATGTTAACCGTTAGATTCTGACGCCCTTGGCAGAAAGGCATTCGCCGGTTTTGTCATCAACCGTGAAAATGCAGCCTTCAAACACACATTCGCCTATGGCCTGCTCAAATCGGGCGGGTAATTTGTCCTTAAATTTGTTTATAATAATTTCAGGTTTAACACCTAAAACCGAGTGCATAGGTCCGGTCATGCCAAGGTCAGTTATGTAGCCGGTACCCTGCGGCAGCACCTGCCAGTCAGAGGTCTGAACGTGGGTGTGCGTACCGAAAACAGCAGAAACCGCACCGTCCAGCATAAAGCCCAGCGCGCGTTTTTCGCTTGTCGCCTCGGCGTGAAAATCTATCATAATAATTTTAGCGCCTTGTTTTTTAAGCTCAGCCACATATTTTTCGGCGGCGCGAAAAGGGCAGTCAAGACTCTCCATATATGTGGTGCCAAGCAGATTTATAACGCCGACGCTTGTGCGCCCACAGTCAAAAAGGGCATAGCCCTTACCGGGTACGGAATCGGGCATATTAGCGGGACGAAGCAGGCGAGCCTCGCTTTCCAGCATATCAAAAACTTCTTTTCGTCGAAAGGTGTGGTTGCCACCCGTAATAACGTCTATCCCCGCGTCAAGCAGCGCGTCGGCAGAGTGGGGGAGCAGGCCGTTTCCGTCGGCAGAGTTTTCGCCGTTGGCAATTATAAAATCAATATTTTCCGAGCGCTTTAAAGACGGCAGCACCCGTGTAAGATGTTCGCAGCCCGCGTGACCGCAAACATCACCAATGCAAAGAATATTCATAAAAAACTCCAAACTACGTCATTTGTGTCATACAAAATTATTATACTATAAATGTGCGGATATTTCAATAAAAGAATGTTGACAAAGCTGCATCGGCTATATTATAATTGGTTAGCAGCAGACCGCCGTATAGGCAAAAATGTGTATCAGCTGTGGCACGGTGTTTGCTTACTCAAACGCAACTTAACATCGAGGTGTGGCGCAATTGGTAGCGCGCTTGCTTTGGGAGCGTGCCTAGCAGTTATAACCGAGATTTTACAGAAGTCCCGAAAAGCCTTTAACGGTGCGGACTTTCGGCACCTTATAAAAACGCAAAACGGCGTGGAATTTGCGTTTGACCACAGTTTGTCCCACTTCCACGCAAAATTAAGAAAAAATCGAATAGATATCCGGGTGTGGCGCAGCTGGGAGCGCGGGTGGTTTGGGACCATCAGGCCGCAGGTTCGATCCCTGTCACTCGGACCAAAACGGCGGTTTTGACCGCAAATCAAAGGCGCAAGGGAAACCTTGCGGCTTTGATTTTGTGGAAAATGAATTAAGCGACAAAAATCCGCTTTTTCCTTGACGTTTCCACATATTTCATGTATAATTTTAATGGATAGATGGTT
>JAZUOJ010000086.1:0-3668 GCA_045604625.1 Acutalibacteraceae bacterium
TAGAAAGCACCGATTTCGACGTCGTTTGCGATGGTTTCGATTATCATAATAGCCTGGTTTGCCTTTTCAATATCAAGACCGGAAACGTAAACCTGGCCGTCTTCCTCAATGTTGATGGTGCATTCGCACTGCTCTTGGATAGACTGAATAACTTTGCCCTGCTTTCCGATAACGTCACCAATCTTTGCGGGGTCAATCTTTGTGGTGAGCATCTTGGGTGCGTAGGGGGAAAGTTCAGCTCTCGGCTCGCCGATTACGGGGAGCATTACGTTGTCGAGAATGTGCATACGAGCCTTGTTAGTCTTCTCGAATGCCTCTTTAATAATTTCGGGGGTAAGACCGTGAACCTTTAAGTCCATCTGGATAGCGGTGATACCCTTGTGAGTACCGGCTACCTTAAAGTCCATATCGCCATAGAAGTCTTCAAGACCCTGAATGTCTACCATTGTCATAAAGTCGCCGTAAACACCATCGTCGCCGGTGATAAGGCCGCAGGAAATACCTGCAACGGGAGCCTTAATCGGAACGCCGGCAGCCATAAGAGAAAGGGTAGAACCGCAGATAGAAGCCTGCGAAGTAGAACCGTTGGAGGAAAGAACCTCAGATACTACGCGGATAGCGTAGGGGGACTCCTCAACCGACGGAATAACGGGTAAAAGTGCGCGCTCAGCAAGTGCACCGTGACCGATTTCGCGGCGTCCGGGACCACGGCTGGGCTTGGTCTCGCCTACAGAGTAGGACGGGAAGTTGTAGTGGTGGATATATCTCTTTTCAACCTGCTCGTCAAGACCGTCAAGCTTCTGTGCTTCGCTTACAGGTGCTAAGGTAGTAACCGACATAACCTGAGTCTGGCCGCGTGTGAACATACCTGAACCGTGTACTCTGGGCAGAAGGTCGATTTTTGCGTCAAGCGGACGAATATCGTCAATGCCGCGTCCGTCAACACGCTTGTGATCCTTCTTTAACCAGTCACGAACAACGTGCTTCTGGATAAGGTAAAGAATTTCGTCAAGTTTAGCTTCCTCACCCTCAAAACGCTCGTCAAACTTTTCGTGTATGGCGGCAGAGATGGGAGCAAGTGCATTATCGCGTACCAGCTTATCGTCGGTATCAAGAGCCTTTTTAACGTCTTCAATGCAGAAGGCTTCGATTTCTTCCATAATAGCGGGGTCGGGGTTGCTCGATTCAAACTCAAACTTCGGCTTGCCGATTTCAGCAACAATACCGTTTATGAACTTAACGATTTCGCGGTTAACCTCGTGACCCTTCATAATAGCGTCAAACATAAGGTCGTCCGGAATTTCGTTACCGCCTGCCTCGATCATTGCAACGAGGTCAGCAGTAGAAGAAACGGTAAGGTCAAGCTCGCTCTTCTCGCGCTCTTCAAGTGTCGGGTTGATAACGATTTCCCCATTAACAAGACCAACCTTAACGCTCGAAATCGGGCCATCCCACGGAACGTCCGAAATAGCGATAGCGGTGCTTACACCGATAGCTGCTGCAACCTCGGGGCTGCAGTCGGGGTCAACCGACATAACGGTAGCAACTACGCCGCAGTCGTTGCGCATATCCTTTGGGAAAAGCGGACGAATCGGACGGTCAATGCATCTTCCGGCTAAGGTTGCCTTTTCGCTTGCTCTACCCTCACGGCGTAAAAACGAGCCGGGGAAACGGCCAACCGAATACATCTTTTCTTCGTAGTCGACCGAAAGCGGGAAAAAGTCAACGCCTTCGCGGGGCTTTTTAGAAGCGGTAACGGTACAAAGTACCGAGGTGTCGCCGTAGGTAGCCATAACAGCTGCGTTTGCAAGCTGAGCCATCATACCGGTCTCAAGCTTTAAGGGGCGACCTGCAAGAGTGGTTTCATAAACCTTGTAATTTTCAAACATTTTTTTACCTCCTTTTATTTTGAAGGCCTGCAGTTTAGCAATAAATCCATACCTCGAACGGTCGAAATATCGATTCACTGCTAAACTCTGCACGACCTAAATAACGACAGAAAGCAGACCGAATAACTCGGTCTGCTTTTGCAGGAATTACTTACGAATTCCGAGTTTCTTGATGATAGCACGGTATCTCTCGATATCGTTCTTAGCAACGTATGCGAGAAGGTTACGTCTGTGACCAACCATCTTAAGAAGACCGCGACGTGAGTGATGGTCGTTCTTGTGAACCTTCAGATGCTCGTTAAGCTCGTTGATACGAGTGGTAAGAACAGCAATCTGAACCTCGGGAGAACCGGTGTCACCCTCGTGGGTTGCGTTAGCGGCAATAATCTGCTGCTTTTCTTCCTTTGTCATTTTTTTCACCTCTTATAATTTTTTCGCCGCATACCAAGCAGGGGGCAGGTGAAGTCCGCACAGCGGCATACTCCCCGAGCATAGTAAACGGTAGCTTAGGTATTATAGCACAACGAATCTTGTTTGTAAAGCAAAATTTTAATTACTCTACTCTTTTAAATTCGGCAGAGCTTCCGCGCGTCGTAAACACTGCGGTATAACCGTCAACCTCGTATGTCATTTCAATTGTTTTGTCGCCGACCGAAATGGCTAGCGTGCCGTCATCGTCGGTGTAGGTAAATTCGGAATAACCTAATGTGTCATTTCCAAGCTTTCCTGTGCCGTCTTCGTAAAAGCAGTAGTAGTAATCCATTGTTTCGGTGCCGTCCTCGCTTATAAACGAGGCGTCCCCTAACCACGTGCCTACAATAGTGTTTCCGCCGCAAGCACAAAACATAAGGCTCGTTAAAATTAAACACATAAGAACAGTGAGTTTTTTCATAAAACCAATCCTTTCATACGAATTATAGCATAACCTTAAATAATATTCAACAAAGCGAAAATACTATAAAAGGTGATTGCTTTGAAAAAACTTTTATCTGCGCTTTGCGGAATACTTATAGGCTTTATTAACGGTACGGTGGGTGCCGGCGGCGGGCTTATTGCCGTTCCGCTTATAAAGAGTCTTGGTACCGAGCTTAAGGAATCCCATTCCACCGCAATAGCCGTTTTGCTGCCCGTTAGCTTTGTAAGCGCAATAAACTATTTAAACTCGGGATACGTTTCCTTTTCCGATGCGGCGCCCTATGTTTTGCCGTCGGTTGCAGGTGCTGCGGTAGGAACGATAGCGCTTAGCAGAATTTCTACTAAATGGCTTAAAAGAATTTTTGCTCTGTTTATGCTTTATGCGGGGGTGCGACTTTTCTTAAAATGAGTATTATGACTGTAGTAATAGGGTTCCTGGCTGGACTTGCCGCGGGAATGGGACTGGGTGGCGGTACGGTACTTCTCATTTATTTGGCGCTTTTTACTTCTGTGCCTCAGCTTACGGCGCAGGGAACCAACCTGTTCGTGTTTGTCCCAACGGCGCTAGTGGCTGTAACCATATATGCTATACGCAAAAAAATACGTTGGCGGCTGGTGCTTTATATGGCACCTCTCGGCATAGTCGGCTCTGTAATCGGCTCGCTTATTTTGCCCCACATTCCCGCCTTGTGGCTTAGCAAAATTTTGGGCGGCGTGCTTATCATTATGGCGGTAAACAGATTATTTTCAGGACGCTCTTGCAAAAAGGATAAATAGATGTTATACTGTAACTGACGAATATTTGTTCTTTTTTGAGGTGATGTTATGCAGGATACACCGCTTAACCAAAAACAGACCGATGTA
>JAZUOJ010000087.1:0-6155 GCA_045604625.1 Acutalibacteraceae bacterium
TCGTGAATATAACCCTTAAAATCGGGCATTTCGGTTATGGCTTTGGCCTCGCTTATGACCGATTCGTGGCTGCGGCAGCTAATCTGTCGCCCTTGGTGATATGCGAGTGAGCAAAAATTGCATGCGCCTATGCAGCCCCGGTTATGTATAATCGAAAATTTAACCTCTTCAATTCCGGGTACACCGCCCTGCGATTCATAAGACGGGTGATAATCACGCATAAAGGGCAGGGAATACACCTTATCCATCTCCTCGGTAGATAGAGGCTCCATAGGAGGATTCTGTATAACGATACGGCTGCCGTGGCGCTGAATAACCGTCCTGCCGCGAACGGCATCGTGTTCGTCTTGTTGAATACGGCAGGATTTTGCATAGTTTTTTCTGCCGGCATCGCTGTCCTCTGCAACTGCCTCAAAACTTGGGCACTCCTTAACGGGCGCAGGCTTATAGTTGCGTGTTTCTACGGCATAGCAGGTTCCGCGAACGTCGGTAATTGTATTTATGCTGTCACCCGCGTTTAAGCGGTTTGCTATCTCAACAATGTGTTTTTCACCCATGCCGTACATAAGCAGGTCGGCACCCGAATCAATGAGTATAGAGGGGCGTACCTTGTCGTCCCAGTAGTCATAGTGGGCAAAACGGCGGAGCGATGCTTCAATTCCGCCTATGGCAATAGGCGCATCGGGGAACAGCCGGCGAATAGCGCGGCAATAAGCAATAACTGCGCGGTCGGGACGAGCGCCCGACTTTCCGCCTGCGGTATAGGCGTCGTCGCTGCGGCGTTTCTTTGCGGCGGTATAGTGTGCCACCATCGAATCGATGTTTCCGCCGTTAACTAAAAACGCCAGTCGCGGTGTGCCGAACCTTCGGTAGTCTTCGTCGCATCTGGGCTGCGGGATAATACAAACGCGGTAACCCGCGTCTTCCAGTACGCGCGAAATTATGGCCGTGCCAAATGACGGGTGGTCTACGTACGCGTCCCCCGTAACTATAATAAAATCGGCGCTGTCCCAGCCGTATTCAGTCATTTCCTTTTTTGTTATGGGTAAAAAGGGCATATATGCTCTCCTTTAAAATTCGTTACTTACATTGTATCATAAATATTCTTTTGCGCAACTTTTTTATTTAAACAAAAAAGGACAAGATAAAATCTTGTCCTTTAAATGGTGGAGCTAAGGGGATTCGAACCCCTGACCCCCACACTGCCAGTGTGGTGCGCTACCAACTGCGCTATAACCCCATAAACTGCAAGAGGTATATTACCATAAGTAAAATAAAAAATCAAGTCTTTTTTTATTTGACGAATAAAATACTAAAAAATGGTGCATTTTATACTTGACATTTCAAAAAAAAGTAATATAATAGTCTTTGTCAATTAAAGATTGAGGAATAGTGTAACGGTAGCACGACAGACTCTGACTCTGTTTGTTGGGGTTCGAATCCCTATTCCTCAGCCAAAAATAATAGTTCACCTTTTGGTGGACTATTTTTTTGTTTTTATAGTATTGGGATTTAAGCAAAAGTGGTGTGTCGTGTCGCAAAATTTTCTTATCTTATTTTATTCTCGATAAATACTGACAATAGACATAAACATTTTGTATCTTCTTTGCTTCTACGCCGTCATCTGCGTTTATAACGGGTTGTGTTTCGGACTGGGTTGTATAAAGCTTAAATACCAGCGCATTTTGTAAGGGGCGTATGTTTCGTATTTTCTTATATTCAAAATTGCGTTTTTTCACACCAAGATAGTCAAAGATTACGGTTTCAATATCTTGATTGCTAAAGCAGCGGAGTATATCGTTTTGGTCATACCTTTCAAGAAATTGTGCGGCTTCATCTAGTGTCAAATTATGGCATCTGAATTCGCCCTCGTTTAGTACGCTCATCATACTGCTGTTGTCAAGTAACAAAAGAGGCAGTTCGTTCATAGATGTCCTCCTATAATTTTGTTTACACAACAATATATATGTTATATAATATATTTGTATTAAAAAAATTTAGATTGAAGGGGATAACTATATGAATTTTACCGAGATTGCACAAAACAGACAGTCTTGCAGAAGTTATGACACTACACGCCCCATAGAACAGGAAAAACTCGATGCCATACTTAATTCGACTAGACTTTCCCCCTCGGCCTGTAACGGACAGCCGTATATGCTGACGGTTTGCAGGGGTGAAAAGGCGTTGGAGGTTGCCAAAGCCACAATAAGTATGGGACTGAATAAGTTTTCAGTAGAGGCACCGGTTTTGGTGGTAATTTCCGAAATGCCCTACGTAAAAAGCGCAGCACTCGGCGCTAAGGTAACTGGCAATGACTACCGTTCTATAGATATAGGCATAGCGGCGGCGTATTTGACCGCAGAGGCCGAGGCGCAGGGTTTGGGAAGTTGTATTCTCGGCTGGGTTGATAGCGACAAAATACGCAAAATTTGCGACCTTTCGGGTGACGTGCGTTTGGTTATAACGCTGGGCTACGCAAAGGACGATACCGTTCGCCCGAAAAAGCGCAAAAGCTCAGAAGAGTTGATTAAGGAAATATAAAAAAACACCGAGCATTACGCTCGGTGTTTTTTACAGTTCTTTTATAAATTCGCCTATTTTCTCGATGGCGGTTGTAATGTGCTTTACAGAATATGCGTATGAGATTCGTGCAAAACCTTCGCCCGATTCGCCAAAAGCGGTACCGGGAACAATGGCAACGCGCTTTTCTTCAAGCAGTCGGCGGCAGAACTCCTCGCTGCTCATGCCAAACTTGCCAATGTTGGGGAAGGCGTAAAAAGCGCCCTCGGGCGGGAAACATTCCAGTCCTATCGATTTAAAGCCTTCAAGCATAAGTCGGCGGCGCTGGTTGTATTCGTCGCGCATATATTCAATGTCTTCATCACCGTTTAAAAGTGCCTCAATAGCGGCAAACTGGCTTGTTGTGGGTGCGCACATAATGGCGAACTGATGAATTTTATACATCTGTTCGGTGATGGGCGCGGGTGCCAGGGTGTAGCCCATACGCCAACCTGTCATAGCATAGGCTTTTGAAAAACCGCTTGCAATAATCGTGCGCTCGCGCATGCCGTCGAGCGAGGCAATTGAACAGTGCTTGATACCGTATGTAAGTTCGGCATATATTTCATCCGAAAGTACGAGAATGTTGGTATCGCGCAGGGTGTCGGCTATGGGAATAAGGTCCTCACGCGTCATAATTGCGCCGGTAGGGTTGTTGGGGAAGGCGAGAATAAGCAGTTTTGTACGCTCGGTTATAGCATCCTTTAGTTGCTTTTGGGTGAGCTTGAATTTGTCCTCGTTTTTAAGGGGTAATTTTACAGGGGTTCCGCCCGCCATTGTAACGATGGGGGCGTAGCAAACAAAGCAGGGTTCAGGAATAATAACCTCGTCACCGTTTTCAACAACGGCACGTATAGCAAGGTCGATAGCCTCACTTCCGCCAACCGTTACAAGCGTTTCGGTCGAGGGGTTGTATTTAAGTGAAAAGCGGCGCTCCATATATTCGCAAATCTGCTCGCGCAGGGGGGTTAGTCCTGCGTTTGAGGTGTAGTAGGTGCGTCCCTTTTTAAGACTTTCAATAGCCGCTTCGCGTATGTGCCACGGGGTTACGAAATCAGGTTGTCCAACCGTCAGAGCAATTACGTTTTCCATGCGCTCTGTAAGGTCGAAGAACTTTCGTATTCCCGACGGCTCCAGCGATACAGCCTTTTGGGATAAAACCTTATCGTAATTTATCATACCATGCAGCTTCCTCTTTCATCGGTATCGTCTGCACCGTAGATTACACCCTCGTCCTTGTATTTTTTAAGAACAAAATGGGTAGAGGTAGAGAGAATTGACTCAAGCGGTGCAAGCTTTTCGGCAACGAACGATGCAACCTCGCGCATTGTTTTGCCCTCGATTACCACGTGCAGGTCATAAGCGCCCGACATAAGATAAAGACTCTTAACCTCGGGATAGGTGTAAATTTTTTCGGCAACCTTGTCAAAGCCGCGGTCACGCTGGGGAGTAATGCGAAGCTCGATAATAGCGCTGACGTACTCGCGGTCGGTCTTATCCCAGTCGATAAGTGCCTGATATCCGAGTATAGTGCCGTTCTTTTCAAACTCTTCTACGGCGCGCTTAATATCACCCTCGTCGCGCTGTGTCATAACAGCAATCTGCGCGGGGGTAAGTCTTGCTTCTTTTTCGAGCAGCTTTAAAATCTTGTCCATAAATTTTACACTCCTTAATCTATTTAAAAAACATAATACGTATAAATTTATAGTAAAAAAGCAAAATGTGTTGCTATAATAGCATACTTCGTGTATAATAAATGTACCTTAATATACCATCATACTAAGGGTTATTATATTATACGACGGCAAAAAAAGCAATATAATATTTAATATGTGAAAATAATGCTTGATTTTTTGCTTTCGGTGTGGTAAAATACACGAGCATTTGAAATCGCTCGGTCCTTACGGGCGGCTTGAATGCCGAAATTCGACATTGAAGCGGGCGGTCCTCTGTCAGGTTTGAGTATGAACGCCTCACAATTTTAAGGAGGAAAAGTAAATGGACGCCATTAAGCAGCTTACTGCCGGTCAGATCCGTGAGGATGCTCCGGTTGTAAACATCGGTTCTACCGTACGTGTTCACGTTAAGATTCGTGAAGGCGAGCGCGAGAGAATTCAGGTATTTGAGGGAACTGTTATCGCAAAGAACAACAGCGGCATTGCCGAAACCTTTACCGTACGCCGTGTAGCATACGGTGTAGGTGTAGAGCGCGTATTCCCGGTACACTCTCCCAACGTTGCAAAGGTAGAGCTTGTAAGAAACGGTCGTATCCGCAGAGCAAAGCTTTACTATCTGCGTGACCGCGTAGGCAAATCTGCAAAGGTTAAAGAGCAGATTGGCTAAAGAAGGACGAAAAAGGGGGACAAATCTGTCCCCTTTTTTTACTTTAAGTCTTTGATTTTTAGGAGTACCATTATGCAGGAAATTCCCGAAAACAACGAAATAATTGAGACAGAGCAGGAAGAATCTGACCTCGCTCCCGATACGGAGGCTCCAAAAGGAATAAAAGCCGAACTTGTAGACTGGATGGACGTTTTGGCCGTCTCGGTCGTTGCTGTTGTGCTTATTTTCACCTTTTTCTTCCGCGTTGTTACCATTTCGGGTGATTCTATGAAAAATACTCTTCTCAATGAAGAAAAGGTAATTATATCAAATATGTTCTACACACCGGAATACGGTGATATTGTGGTAATTTCACGCAACACCAACAATTCGCTTAATCCGGACGAATATGCTGAACCCATAATAAAACGTGTAATTGCAGTAGCCGGACAAACGGTAGATATAGATTACGAAGCAGGTATAGTTTATGTGGACGGTGTTGCGCTCAAGGAAGACTACACAAGAACGCTGACAACACTCAAGCACGACTATGAAATTGATTTTCCGGCATACGTTCCCGACAACTGTATTTTCGTTATGGGTGACAACCGAAACGAATCACTGGACAGCCGTTCACAGTTTATCGGTGACAACGGTATGATAGATACCAGATATGTCCTCGGCAAAGCGGTGTATAGAATTTACCCGTTTAGTCGGTTTGGAGGTTTGTATTAATGAGTGAAGCACAGAATATTCAGTGGTTTCCGGGACATATGGCTAAGACCCGCCGCAAGCTTAAGGAGTATTTAGGCCTTGTCGATGCGGTAGCCGAAATAGTTGATGCAAGAATACCTGCCAGCAGCCGTAATCCGGACTTGGCAGGTATTATTACAGATAAACCGCGTATAGTTTTACTTAACAAATGTGATATGGCGGACCCCGCCGCAACCGAACAGTGGATTCGTCGCATAAAGGCGGAGGGAGCAACCGCCATCGCCGTTGACTGTAAAAGCGGCAAGGGGCTTGGTGTTTTCAAAAGCACGGTAAAGGATATGCTTTCCGACCGTCTTGAAGCCTACCGCCAAAAGGGAATAAGTCGGAGGCCAAGCGGTCTTAGGAAGACAAGGCATATTATCAACTCCTTGGCTCACAGAACGACATGGCTACGATCCGACTTATCGCCGTTGACTGTAAAAGCGGCAAGGGGCTTGGTGTTTTCAAAAGCACGGTAAAGGATATGCTTTCCGACCGTCTTGAAGCCTACCGCCAAA
>JAZUOJ010000088.1:0-4892 GCA_045604625.1 Acutalibacteraceae bacterium
AGCTCTGCCTCCTACTTTGTTTCCTTGTGTAGGGTGTGCTTCTTACAGAATCTGCAGTACTTATTCATTTCAAGCCTGTCAGGGTCATTCTTCTTGTTTTTTATTGTGTTGTAGTTGCGTTGTATGCACTCTGTGCAAGCTAAAGTGATTTTAACTCTCATATCGGCACCTCCCGCTTTACGGAAATTATTTTTGCTTTTACTCTAATTAATGTAAAAGTAAAGCCTCCCTCTGTGGGTGAAATTTTGTGTCGTGCGCTACATATAGCAAGCACACGAAAGCACTACACAAAATACAGTATCAACCCAATTTTAAAAAAATCTTTACAAAAAAAAAGACCTTTCAGAGGTGAAAGTATTATAACACAGCCGCCCCTAATAGTCAAGGCTTTTTTAAGCTTATTTTATATTTTTTCACATTTTACCCAAACCCTTAAACATATTCTTTTAAAAAGACTAAAAGGTGTGTTTTATGTTTGAACTTTTACTAAGCTTTACCACCTATGCAATGCCACCCTCTCACAAATTGGAGATATACTTTAGGGAGCATATAACAGTTTAACGGAAGACCGCCTCACGAAATCCGTGAGGCGGTCACCTACAAGTCTGTCTGCCGCCTTTCGGCAGAGGTTGAACTTTAGCTGAAATTATTCAGCTTCTTCTTTTTTTCTGCCGTAAATTGCGGTGCCAATGATTCCTCCGCCACTTACGAACAGTAGAGCAAACCAAAGATGAATATTGGTGTTATCCCCTGTCTTGGGGCTCTCAGGATACTCTGGCTCAGGCTTCGATTCGGGAGTCGGAGTGTAATCGTAAACGTTCTCAAACTCCGCAACTACTGTTGTTGCTATTTTACCATTATTGGTAAGTGTTGCAACCAATTCATTGTCTTCATTCAATGTAATTGCTACAGTAATGATATATTCTGCAGTGCTATAGGAAACGTTTGCTTTGCCGTCGTTCACTTCGGTCAGCTTGTAGGTGTAGATTTTATCTACATCTTCTTCTGTGTAACCTAAGGCGAAGTTTGCTTTACCCTTAGAATCAGTCTTAACCCTGAGTTTTTCCTTGGTTTCTGCGTTTTCAAGCAAGAACTCAAAGCCTTCGGGACTAAGCTTTTCGCTACCCTTATTCACAACGGTTTTTTCTACCCCTATCTCAACCTTAATATCTTCAGGCTTTGGAACAAAGACATTGGTGAAATCGAGTTCTGTAATGGATACAGTTTCCAAAGAGTGTGCTTTGGCTATATTCATCACATGCGCTTCCATTTCTCCGTGACCGTTATCAAGTACGTTTACAGTAATGTGATACTCTGCAGAGTCGTAAAGCACTCGGTCGGTTTCGGCAGGAAGATGCTCTTTGAGTACATAATAGTGATAGCCTCTATCAGCAGTTGTATATTCTAAAGTAATAGAATACTTGCCTTCTCCGTTCAAAACTGTTGCATTTCCGCTCTTTATCAGAGAATCAATAGCAAAGTCGCTATTTGCATTATATAAATCAAAGCTGAATTCGCCGCTATCTTTATTAAAGTACTTGGTACCGCTAAAGGTCAGATTGGTGCCTGTTGCCGCATAGCTATTCACAAAGGACAGGTTAATATCGGTAATTTGCGTGCCGTTAAGAGTCACCGTTTTTGTTATTCCGCCTTTTCCGTCATCCTTAAGGGCTACAACAAGTCTATAGGTGTCATTCAGGTTCGGGTCGGAGTTATAGGTAATACCCTTCTGGTCCTCATTAGCGTTCGGGATTACCTCTTTAATGGTGTAAACATATTCCTTGTTAAGACCCTTTTCGTTTACAATGTCATAATGAATTGTCGGGAACAAGAAATTACCGTCAATATCGTTTTGAACCTTTGTCTCAAAAGGCATTGGTGCGCCCTGAGTTTCGGCAGTTATCTCAAACTCAAATTCGCCTTCAACGAGGTGTCTTCCGTTTAAAGTCTTATTACCACGGATAACTACTTCCTCATTACCATTTACCACATAGGTGTTGTTGAAATTAAGCTCATCGGCTTCGACATCACCTATACCAACCTTATGAATATGGGTTGCTTTGGCTGTCAGAATCGTCTTGTTATTATTTATAGTTTTGGTAACATCTACGGTAATGTGGTAAACGGTGTTATCGTAAATAATGCCATCAACCGTTGTTCCACCATTTGCTTCACGAACAACAAGGTGCTTTGTTCCAACACTATCAAATGTGATATTATCAAAGACATACTCACCATTTGCAGTCTGGCTGTTTACAACCTTTGTTTGTTTTGCCTGTAGGCCATTAATATTAAAGGTTGCATCAGTTTCGTACAGTTCAAATGTGAAGGTGTCGCCTTGTCTTAACGCACCGTCATTAAGGGTCTTTTTGCCGCCGAAAGAAATGGCTGGTGTATGCAGATTGTTTTCATAGGTGTTAGTAATTGTAAGCGGTGCAGTAATATCGGTAATTTCTGTACCTAAGCCATTAACTGCGTTTGCATCGTAGTTATAATATTTCACTGTAGGAGCATCATCAGCCGCATTCCAAACAACGCTGACAACATACTTAACTGCAGTATCATAGGTCATACCAACAACCTGGCTCTCCAAAGGAGGAAGCATTTCACGAATATAGTAGTATTTGGCGTTTACATATTCATTCTTAAATACTGGGAATTTGATAGTTGCGCTACCGTCTGCCGCAGTAAGTGTATTGTAAACGGGAGCGGTTGACTCAGGAGCTTCAAACACACCAAACATAATACCGCCGCTATGCTCGTTTACAACTGCATTATTTTCATCAACAACCCTCTTAAAGAGAGGAATGTTTACCACAGAGGTCTGATAATAGTTCGTAAAGTTTTTAGTGATTTCATATCCGTTCTGACCCTCTTGAATTTCTTGGTCGGAAGGATATAGGCTGACTTTTCCTACCTTTAAGCTACCCGAAGCGTCATCTATAATCTCAACCGAGAAAATAGCAAAGGTGGCGTCGTACTTAATGTTGGGCACTCTGTCTGCTACATTGCTTGGGGAAACTTCATAGACCATAAAGTTGTATGTGCCAACCTCATCAAATACAAGAGGAGAAGTGCCGTTTTCTGCTTTTAGCTCGTTAACATTAAGTGAATATGATTTTTGATTTTTATTAAGCGTCGCATATACGGGCTCGCCTATTGCTATGTGGGCAGAATCTGTACCACCTAAGGTAATCTGCTGTAACGCAACCTGATAAACATCCTCGTCTGACCATTCTTTTGTTGTTCCGTCATTATTAAGAATGGTTTTTTCTCCGCTTATTTCGATATCAGCAGAAACAGAAGACGGAGAATAGTTGTTTACAAGCAAAGCTTCGGACTGAATATTGTTAGCGACCGTGCCTTTACGGAGGTTTTCATCTGTTACAAGGGTAAATCCACTTGTGATATTTTCTTCGGTTACTAAATACTCTACGCCTGCAGGAATATGTGTAAACACTGCATCGTGTCCGTCTTTGAGCTTCAAGGTGTAGACACTATCCGAAACCTTATTTGCAGTAGCAGGCGGTGCAATTTGTGCAAGGTCATTTGCATCCCCTGTAAACTCTACCTTTATATCAAATTCTTTGTCTGCAAGGTAGGTAGTAATGTTATCAAACGGATGGGTTATATCCTTTTCAACAAGAAGACTACCGTAACCCTTGGGAGAGTTTATAAAATTAACCTCTGAGAAGATGTGAGCCTCAACAACATTGCTTGAATTGGAAACTGTCGCAGTATAGAATTGGTTATACTTTTCAGTTACTGTATATGATACACCGACATCGATATCATAGATATATGCCACATCGCCATCCTTAAGGGTCAGGTTCAGTTTACCTGCATTAACATCAGCGGTGTAGGTAGTCGGATTACCCACAGCATGTTCAATATAAACAGTGTAAGAATCTGCCACTTGCGCCTCTTGAGTGCCTGTCAGCGAAATCTCAAAATCAAAGGAATCGGGCGCATTGGCTACAACCTGACTGACATTTTTGCTTAGCTTTATTCCCTGTGCGGAAGTTGCTTTTACAAAGCCGTTATTACCGTGATAGTTAAGGATATGGTAGCCGTGATGCTCTTCCGAATCGTGATAAACCATATGAGGATAGGCAGAAAATCCAAGAGTGTTAGTTAGGTTTGCGGTTTTATGGCTGTGCGCCTGTTCTCCGTGGACCTCTTCTCCGAAGTAGAATTGAGGAGTTCCCTTCTTTATAAACCAACCCTGCTTGCCATCTATCTGGATAATGTTTTGGGCATTCTTTAATATTTCGGTAGCTACAGGGTCATAGGCAGTTTTTAATGTAGCATTATTTGCGCTACCCTCAACCCACTTATACTCTATGAAATACGAGCCGTTTTCATTAGGCTTAGAGCCTGTATAAACATTATAAGAGCTATCTAAAATCTGCATATTTTCGGTATAGTAAAAACGCTGATTTTCAAGGGAAGGAATAAACTGGGTAACAGTTGTATTCATAATTCCATGGTTGAAAATGTGAGGGTCTACTACACTGGGTCTTACAAAAGTATTACCATTTACATCTCTCCAACGATTTGTATAGAAGGTGTAAACACCGTTTTGGTCCTTACGGAAACTCTCGTCCACCTTTTGTGTAATATTTATGGGTGTTATTTCACTGTCAAGACCAACCTCAAAAAGCAAGGAGATAGGCTTCTTCTGCTGACGGGTAATGCCTGTAATATTCTCAGAAGTCAAGGTATCACCATCAACCGTAATGGTATAGGTAACCATAGGAAGAAGAGCTGCAGGCACATTGATATCAACAATTTGTCTGCCTGTTTCGATATTTTCTCTTACTCGAACCAAAGCATAAAGCATAGATGTTTCAACATGATTCTGAGTAACATCTCCCATATAGAAATAGGAA
>JAZUOJ010000089.1:0-23022 GCA_045604625.1 Acutalibacteraceae bacterium
ATGCTTATCGAGCACGATATGAACCTCGTTATGAATCTTTGTGAGGCTATTTGCGTGCTTAATTACGGTAAGGTAATTGCAAAGGGTACACCCGCCGAAATTCAGGCTAACCCCGTCGTTATCGAGGCATACCTCGGCAAGAAGAAGGAGGATTAGTTATGGTTCTGAATGTAGACAACATTAACGTATATTACGGAAATATACACGCGCTTAAGGACGTTTCGCTTACCGTAAACGAGGGCGAAATCGTTGCTCTTATCGGTGCAAACGGCGCCGGTAAATCTACAACGCTTAAGACTATTTCCTCGCTTATGCACCCAAGAACCGGCGGAATCAGCTTTTACGATGAGGATATAACCCACGTTGAAGCATATAAGCTGGTTTCAAAGGGTTTGGCCCACGTCCCCGAAGGAAGACGCATCTTTTTGCAGATGACCGTTATGGAAAACCTGGAGATGGGCGCCTATACCACAGGTGTGGATAAGGCCGAGCTTGAAAAGGTGTTCGGTCATTTCCCGCGTCTTTTGGAACGTAAAAACCAGATTGCCGGAACGCTCTCGGGCGGTGAGCAGCAGATGCTCGCTATGGGCAGAGCGCTTATGAGCAGACCAAAGCTTTTGATGCTTGACGAGCCTTCAATGGGCCTGGCACCTATTTTGGTACAGGAAATATTCGATATTATAAAGGAACTCCACGCAAGCGGAACCACTATACTGTTGGTTGAACAGAACGCCGAAATGGCGCTTCGCGTCGCCGACCGCGCCTATGTTCTTGAATCGGGCAGAATTGCCCTCTCGGGAACGGGTAGGGAGCTTGCCCAGAGTGACGCTATAAAGAAAGCGTATCTTGGCGGTTAAAAGAAAAAACGCTGACTCAAAAGAGTCAGCGTTTTATTTTTATTTCTTACTGAAAATATATTCGGTTACGCTATAAAACTTGGTTTCTGCAGGCAGCACGGTAGAAGGGAAGTTAGAGTGGTGGGGACTGTCGGGATAGTGCTGGGTTTCAAGGCAGAAGCCTTGATTTTTATAAAGCCCACCACCCTTGCCGAGCATATTTTTAAGGACATTTGCCGTATAAAACTGAACACCGGGTTCGCTTGTCTTAACCCACATTTCAATTCCGGTTTTATCGCCGCAGACGGTGATTTTTACGGTGTCACTGTTACCATTTAGACAGAAATTGTGGTCATATCCTTGGCCGCGTTTGATCTGCGGACAGTCGGCATTTATATCCTTTCCTATCGGCTTTGCGGTGCGGAAATCAAACGGTGTATCGGTAACGTCCTTAATTTCGCCTGTGGGGATAAGGTTTTCATCAATCGGCGTAAAAGTGTCGGCGTTTATATAAAGCTCGTGACTGAGAATGTTTCCGCCGTCAAATCCGTTTAGATTAAAGTAGGTGTGGTTGGTAGGGTTTATAATGGTTTCCTTGCTGGCAATCGCGTTATACTCTATTTTAAGGGAGTTTTGGGCGGTTACAGTAAACCTTACCGTAACGTCGAGTTCTCCGGGATAACCCTCCTCCATATCATCAAATACGTGATTGAGTGCAAGCCAGGGTTCGTCACCGTCGTCACCGCCGACCACGTCCCAAAGCTGCTTGTCAAATCCGACAAAACCACCGTGCAGGTGGGTTATACCGCTTTCGTTACAGCCAAGCTCGTATTCCTTCTTGCCGAGCGTAATTTTTCCGTCGGCTATGCGGTTGCCGTAGCGTCCAATGGTGGCGCCCAGATATCCGTCAGATTTCAGATAAGCTTCAAGATTATCGTATCCGAGAACTATGTCCTTGCCTTCGAAAATGATATTTGTGATGGTTGCACCGTAGTTGATTACGGATACCTGCATACCGTTTGCATTTTCAAGTGTATATTTAATTATATCGACTCCGTAAAGCTCGCCAAAAGGGGTTTCAGTTATCATATTATATATCCTCCTAAGTTTATATATAAATAATAATACATTTTACCCGTAAACACAATAAAAAATTAACCGTCGGAAACCCGGCGGTTAATTTTTTAAATTTTATCCTTTGATAGTGGTGTAAACGGTTACTGAACCTGCAGGAACATTGTCGTTGAGGATATTCTTGATATTCGTAAAGGTTTTATCAGCGTCAATTATTGTTCCTGTGGAATCAGGCTCTACCGTCGCAGCCTCATAGGTGTGGCGGTACATTGTCTTGCCATTTAATGAGGTGTTGTTCCATATCAGTATATCTTTGGCTTCAAGGTTGTTATTAACAACGAGGAAGGACCAGTTTCCGTCGGCAAACTTTACTGCCGCAATATGGACGTTTGCATTGTTTGAATTGCAAACATAGGTCGTTGCGTATTCTCCGCAGGACATATACTTAGTAAGCAGCGTGAGCGAATAGTAAATGTAATACGGTGTCTGACTTTCCAGTGCGGATCTGGTCGAACCCGTCATATGTATACCGTACATAAATTCGCCACCCGTGCCGCTAAGATACGACCACGGACAATCGGCAAACTGCCACAAGATTCCGCCCGACAAGCCCGTGTTCATAAGAGCTGTGTACTGTGATGCCTCTTTAACAGCCCACCAACGCAACTCTTCGTCGGTATATGCAAGTTCGCCCGTCGTGGGGTCAATGAGTTTGCGGAAGCCGGGTTCGCCGCAGGCAAACTCGTCACACCAGAACACCTTATCCTGGAAGTTAGTCATCCAACCTTCAAAACGTGCCTTGGCAGAGCTATAGACATCTCCGTCCGGTCCCATAACCTCGGCAGGCGGGTCGCTTTCTGTGCTGTCCGGTACCTTGGTAGTTTCGATATAGTGTGTTGTCCAAATATCGTAAAGGTCGGCGCCGTGTTTGGAATTTTCAAGGAAATAATCGGCAAGACCGGCTACGTTTGCGGGGTTGGACTGGTTAGGACCAACGAGAATTATGGAATCACGAACGGTTGTGGTGTTGGTGCTATCTGTGTAGGTCGAGCTCATCTTATCCACAAGTCCGTCAACAAGACCGAGCATATTCTTTGCGTGTGCGCCCTGATATAACGTACCGTTTCTGTGTGAAGGCTCATTAAAGGTGAGCGCGTGGGTAACGTTCGTAACACCGTGGTCACGTATCGCAAGAATCGCTTGGGTACCCCACTCGGCATAACGCTTGATTGCAAGTTCTGTATCAAGTACCGGGTGGAAGATACCCCAGGATATCGCATACTGAAGGTTACCGTCGCTATCAAGCTTTCTGGGGGAGAGATACGAAACTTCAGAAATTGATGTGCCGCCGTAAACGAAGTTGGAAAGGCTCCAGCCAAGTACTACTGCAACGTCAATATCGTATTCTGCCAGCTTATCACACCAAGCGTAGAACTGCTGCATCTTATCGCTGTTCCAGTCCCACGGATCCATTTCGTTTCCGGTGTATGCCCACTGTGACTTAAACATTGTACGTACAAGCTTAATGCCTGCATTCTTCATACGTGTAAGCTCAAGGTCAAGTTGTTCTTCGGTGAACTCACGTCCCATTACGTCCGAAATCATCGGATGGTAAACGGTAGCGCTGATACCGGTAAAGGTGTTATTTGCCTGTGTTGTGGAAACGTTCAGTCTTACAGCACTGGAATTATAGGTGCCGCCGTTTTTAATAGCATTTGTGGTGTCATCGTAATCGTATTTTTCGTGAACGACGTTTCTGTTTTCCGAGAATGCGTGGCGGTCGGTAAACAGGGAGAGCATATCAACGTCGATATAACCTGCTGTACACTCGATTACCAAATAGGTCAGTACAACCGTTGAGCTTAAATAGGAGAATCCTGTAAAGCTCCAGTCGGTAGTGCCTGCAACAAGCTTTCCGGCAACGTTACCGTTTTCGTCCTTAAAGAACGTGTTGCCATCGGCGGTATGCGAAAGACCTACGTATCCGCTTCCGCCGTTTGAAGCGCGTACAGCACCCGAAAGGGTATAGTGCAAGAACTTAGAGTAGTCATATTCTTTTCTTGTTTCTATCGGTACTACTATCTTCTTGCCCGCCTCCACGCGTAGGAAGTTGCTGCCGCTATAAGCGTCACCCGACATATATGTTCCGCCGGAAGTATATGCGGTGTTTGCGGTATCCTCAAAATCGTTGTTGTCGATAAGGTTATAAAGCGGCTCGGTATAAAGCGCGCTCGGTGTTTCCGCATCAACTACAGTATTTGTTTTCTTTATGACTATGTCATCAAAATACAGGTTGGCGGTGGTTGCGTCATTTGCCGATATTACCAAATTGACATAGGTGCTTTGTTCACACGAAACGTCAACCGCAAATATGTGCTCAACCTTTACCCAATCGGTAGAATCAAGCGTTACGGTTTTCTTGTCAACCGCGTGCATATAATCCCAGTCACTGGTATCGACTGTACGAATCGAGCTGTCGAAAGAAACGCCGGCAGTCTTTGGCTTTACATAGTACGAAATACTGTAATACGTACCGGGTTTTACTATAAACGTGCTCCAATGCTGGTAAAGCGGGTGTTTAAGTTTATCGCCGTCGGCTGTTATTATATTTGAATTTAATGTTTCTTCGACAAATTCATCGCTATCATATTCGTCGGTTGCTGTTGCCAGCATACGAAGCGAATGTTTGCCTGAATGAGCCTGCTCTTTTACTACCTGATACCAGATTTTGTTTGTCTTTGCCAGGAAATCATTCATACCTACGCCGTTGCTTACGGTGGTAAAACCGTTTTCGAAGTCAACCGTATCGTAGGTTATAAGCTCATCGGTTTCTATAAGCTCTACCGAGAGAATATGAACCTTGCCTGAATCGGTTACCGATTTTAAGAACACGTTTACAAAATCGGTGCTTTCAGAATAGAAATCAACTGTGTAGGTCACAGTGCCTGTACTGTCAGACACCTTGTGAGAGGTATTTGTGAAAGCAGTGGTGGGGTTAAGGTCACGGTGACCAATATCGGTAACGCCGAAATAGAGCGCGTCGGCAACGCTGGTTTTCGCGGTTACTTTAAGGGTGTAATTGGTGTTCTTTTTGACACCTACCGTTTGTTTGAGGTAGTCGCCGCGATTTACAAGCGTAGCGCTGGATTTACCCGCAATCTTATAGGTTTGGGCATTGCCCTCCCAACCAACGCGTCCTTCCGAGAAATCACCGTTTTGTACGCCGATTTCCTGAATGGGGCTTTCCTTTAGGCAAAGGTCGTCGATAAGTATAGCGCCATTTTTTACACGACTTCCGAAAGAAATACCTAAAACAAGCTCCGTATTATTCTCGGAATTAAACTTGAGGGTAATCTTTTGCCACTCGTTGTTGGAGTATTTCGGACCAAGTGTGTAGGCAAGTGCATCCGACTCAAGTTGCCTTATGTCGGGGTGGAAGTAGTGGGCGTTATCAAGCTTATAAAGTCTGGCAGTAGTGCCGTCTACGTCTACATCCTTTACGTACTTATATGACGAATCCATATATCTGTAGGGATAGATATATGTTTTATCTATATATACCGGATGGTCTTCGGCAGTTTTCCAGTAATACGAAAGCTCATAATCGGTGTTGGGCAATAGGTCTTGCAGGATATACGATGCCACACCGTCGCGTCGACCGATTTTAAGACACTTATTGCCAGAATATGAGCTTGATTTACTGTCGACTATGCTAAAGCAGCTTCTGTCGGCGTAGAAATCACCATTTAAATAGCAAATGAAGCCATCGCGGTCGTTTTCATAAATAACACCGTTGCCCTCGTTATAAATGGTGTATGAAAACTCTTCGCCGTCTATCAACGTGGTGTTATGTGCGCCCAGATAGAATTCGTCGTTTTCAAAACCACCGTCGATAATAAGGTTATCGCTGCTGTCGGCTACAGAACTGCTGCCTGTTCCTATAAGGTGCGCATTACGCTTTACAAAGTTCCAAACCTTGTCTACAGAAACCGACGCTGATGATTTAACGTTTGTGGTTTCGGTAACGTCGTAATCACTAAAGAAGTCGCTTGGATAGTTGCCCTCCAGACGTGAAATTATACTATGTGCCAGCAGACGCTTTACCTGATTTACCGAACGGTTATATACACCGTTAGTTATGGCAACGCTGCTATTCTCGTTTTCAGAATACAGGGTCCATTCATATCGTCCATGTCTATCTGTTATCTTGCAGTATGACCTTGCCGATAGCTTAGCAGACGGGTTAATAGAACTTGTATTTCTGAATACGGCATAGAAGCTATCCTCTGTAAAGTTAAGTCCCGATGTGTTTGAAACGCCTGCGTGGCTTAGGTTCTCAACCTCCCAGGTAAGCTCTCCGTTTAAAAGCTGTGTCGGCATTACAATAGTACCCATAGCGGTCATCGTTGCCGATTCGGGGATAAAGCCTATGCTCGATTTATAGGAAATGGTGCCTTCCTTATAGCTGCTGTCCTCGGTAACGAGCGAGGAACCGAGCATAGAGGGTGCTATATCCTCAAGTTTTGTAACCGAAACGTTGTCAATATAGAAGGTAGCTCCGTTCTGAGCGCCCATAAGCAGATACATATAGTCACTCTGCAGCTCTTCGGCGGTGTTAACGAAGACGTTCATCTCTATAAATCCGTCGCCAAAATGTTTGACAAGGTTATCCGACATATACTGTCCGAATGCCTTTCCGGTAGCAGTATAGTTATAGGTGCTCGACGAAGCATTAAACTGAACGTCGGTGAAATTGCCCCAGGAGTTTTTGGGACTGAGCATAATATCGGTGCGGGTGTTCGCATCGGCTGTAACCTTGTACGAGAAGTGAATAAGATACTTGGTATTCGCCTCTGCTTTTATGGGCAGGTAGAATCCGAGATAATAGTCGTCGGTATCCACCGCTTTCAGATATTTGCTGCCGAAATAGCTGTCCGAAGTATCGTCGTGGGTGGCGTTTTCAAGGGTAACGCCCTCAAACATTGTTACCCACTCGCCGGTTGTGCCGTTTTCAAATCCGCCGTCGTCTGCGCCATTGAGTTTATCGAATTTAGCGGTAAGTGCAACGTATTCGGTTGTGGTAAATACGAGTTCCTTAGAAAGCAGGGTACCATTAAAATACCAGCCTGCAAACTCGTTGCCGTAGTCGGGTGTGGCGGTAAAGGTTATTTCTTCACCGGGCACAGCGGATTGTTTGTCAGCTACTGCTGAACCGCCATCCTCATTTTTAGCCTTAACTTCGGTTTGCGAAGCAAAAACAACATTGTCTACCATAACGTCTATGCCGTTATTAAGTGCATAGAACATAAAGTATATACAACCCGTCTCACCGCTTCCGAAGACGTTTTCGTCGCTGCCTGAATTAAATTTAAGAGTAAACTTCATCCAGTCATTATCGAACTCGTTATAGTATTCTTTGATAGCAACGTGAGTCCCCGGACGGTGGGATGCACCGACGGCAGACGTATAGGTTTTTTCGTAACCGGTATTTGGGTTTTTAAATACCTGAGTGCCGCCGCCCACTGCGGCAACTGCATCCCAGTTACCCAGTGTATGCTGTAGTCCGAAACGCAGGGCACCGTTTGCGCCGAAATCGTTAATCTTAACGTCAAACGACAGGTAGTAGTCGGTGTCCTTTTCTACCGGAAGCTTAAATGCCGAATTGATGGTATCCTGTGTAGTGGCACCGTATTTAAGGTATCCGTTACCCTTGCCGTTCTGGGTGGTTTCGTATTCTTCTATACTAAACCTGTTAGAAGTGGAAACAAGCCAGTCGGGCAGGGTGTTTTTCTCAAAATCACCGTCGAATATAACGTTATAACCGTCAAATACTGCTTTTAAGTATGTATAGGTGGCAGTAGTGTGAACAAGCTGTTTTGAAACGAGGTTTCCGTCCTTGTCATACCAGCCTACAAATTCGCTTCCCACATAGGGATCGGCTGCATATGTGGTGTGAAGCACACCGTCAATAACCTCTTGATCATAGGTTGCTATGCCGGGGCCCTCGAAATCAATAGTTTTGTCAAGCTCGAGAGTGAATTCGTTGCTCTCACTTAAAATGTATTTGTCCTGGAAGGTAGAATAGGTGGTAAAGTCAATTTTTGTTCCGTCCTCATAGAAACCGAGAAGCGTAACAGCACCTACACCCTTTAAATTGATGTCTTCATCCTGGTTATCAATTAAAATTTCATATACGGTGTTTCCGTTGTCACCTTTGTTTTTGACGACAACGTTCTGCATCGTTGACTCGTGTCCGCAGATAAGCATCAAAATGTTGGGGTAAACCTTTAACAGTCTGTCCCAAACCTCCTGTGGATTTGCGCTGTTTTCGGGGTTTGTAAAGACGTAGGGACTTTCTTCTATTCTTGTTCCGTCCTGCAAGAGATGGCTGTGTGTTGTAACAATTACCTTGCATTCGGGGTGTTTTTCAACAACCTCACAAGCCCAGTCAAGTACCTCATAGCGGGGTTGGTACTCAAGCGCCATCAGCATATACTTGGTTTTGCCTACGGTAACAAACTGGTAGGTGTTGTCCATACTGTCGTCGTATGCGCCGCCCCAGCTTTCAAGCTTATTATAATCTTCCTGCTTGAAAAAGCGGTTGAACGTCTTAGTGATACGTTCTTCATCAGCCGCAAAACTGCCCTTTAGCTGACCCGACACATAGTCGTGGTTGCCGAGTGACAGGGTGTAGGGGATAACGCCTGTTAATTTATCGTATGCTTCCTTAGCGCGTATCCACTCGAAGACGTAGTTGCCGTCTGTAATGTCGCCGAGATTCATTGCGGCTTTGATGTTGTAGGCGTCCTTGTTGTTAAGTATCCAATCTGTAATGTCGCTGTAGTATCCGGGGTATAGGCTGTTAACCTTTTGCGGGTCGGGAATTACAGCGAAGGTGTAGTCATAGTTTGCCGGGTCAAAGGTTGTGTTGTCCGACAGATGCTCGCTTGTGAAGTCGGTGTAGTTTGCAGTAAAGGTTATGTCCTCTGTTACGGTGATGGTAGAATTTGCAGCGTATGAGGTGTCATTTGCTGTCCAGTCTGTAAAGGTTTTTGCAACAGGAACATAGGTGCACTTTTGAATCGTATAGGTGCTGCCCTTCAGAGCATATTCTGTTACGTTTTGTGCCTTTTCATCGCCCGTTTCGTATGTGATTTTGGCGTAGTCGGAGGAAAGACCTTCGATTAAACAGAAATCGTCACAAACGAGGGTATCACTCAATGCGTAGTAAACGAGTCCTACGTATACTGACTGATTATCTCCGCTGTTGAAGAAGGTGGTTGATTTCTGGAAGCTTTCGCTATATTCTGTGCCAGGTGTTGCGCGGGAAATTAGAATACCTTCTTCATCATAAATGTTTATGCTATTTAAATAAGAGGCTGCGGTAGCGGAAGAATGAGTGTTGCGGATATACCAGTTAAACGAAAATTCATAGTCGGTATTCTCGGTGAGTCCGCTAACCTTGCGAACAACCTCGTTGTTGCGGTGGGTAAGTTCAAGCGATGCTTCACCGCTTAAAGGCATTTTGGTTAAAACCTTTGCGTCCCACCACTTAGAAAGGGCGGTTGAATCCCATTCAAAATAGGCGTTTTCATCCTGTTGGGTTGCTTTATTATATAAAAGGCTTACGTCCCTTGCGGTGTTTTCAAA
Source organism: Acutalibacteraceae bacterium (assembly GCA_045604625.1). Classification (GTDB taxonomy): domain Bacteria; phylum Bacillota; class Clostridia; order Oscillospirales; family Acutalibacteraceae; genus SIG589. The sequence continues at coordinate 9,561 of JAZUOJ010000089.1, forward strand.
GCCTGCATCCGGCCAAAGGTTGCCAATATTAAAGCGGGCAACAAGGTCGGCGTTTTCGGTTATCACAAAGGTGTACTGAGCATCGCTCGATACCTTTGTATCGCCTATGTACCAACCGTCGAAGGTGTTACCAATATATGTGCTGGCAGTTACGGTAGCGGTGGTGCCTTGTTTTCCGGACAGGGTTTTATCACCGACAATATATCCGCCGTAAATTCCGTTTTGCGGCTTCACTGCTGCGGTTATGGTTGAAATAGAGGTATCGATACCAAATAGGGCGTTATAGGTGCCGCCTATCAAATTAACGGGATAGGTATTGCTCTCGCTTAAAATGTTGTTGTTTCCATCGTACCATCCGAGTACTACGTATCCGTCGTTGGGTACGGCGGTAGCAGGAACATACATATCGGGGGTGTATACCGTGCTAAGGTCGCGCTCGGTATAGCTCGATATAGTGCTTCCGTCTTCGGCGGTTGACGATCCACGCGAATGATTTGTGTAGGTATAATAATTATCGCCCAGGCGGTAGCCGACAATATTGCCGTTATTTCCACTTGTTATAGATGAAGCGTTAGCGTTGCCTATAGCCTTGGTAACCGATATATTGTCAAAATAAATCGAGTCGGCGGTGGAGTCGGGGGTGCCTATCGTCAGATAAAGAGTGGCGGTGTTGTTTTCGCCGAAAACAGTGCTGTCTTCGCCTGCGTTAAACAAAATATAAACGTCCTGCCACACACCCTGTCTCTGGGTGCCGTTATCGCTTGTGTAGGATGTCATAGCGTTTCCGCCGCCCCACGACCACTCGTTTACAAAGCTGCTGGAGCCTTCTTTTGTGCCTGATGGCTGCGAGTGGTAGGACCATTTTATGGTAGAAGCAGCATTTCCCCACGGAATGGAACCGTTTACAAGGCTGTCAACAGCGTAATACAAGTAATGTATAGAAGAAGAGTTGAAATTAACAGACAGCTCGTCTTCATACTTGTATGAGAAACGCCAAATGTAGTCGGTGTTTTTCTCAATTGTTACGGGAATATTTAGCAGACCTTTTCTCTTTGACGCTGCGGTTTTGCTATTAGGTGTAACCTTAAGCACGTAATCGCCGTATGTCGCATCGGTATTTTCAATACCGTCTGACGAAACGATTTCAGCCGTTCCGGGGTAAGAACCGTATTTTTTCTCGGCGTTGTTGTAGAAGTCGAGTATACCTTCGTGCGAATTTTCGATTTCCATATCGCCGCCGGAAATAAGGTTTTTAATATCAAAGCGAGGTGTCAGCCCGCCGGCATTATCTATTGTGGGGTCGCTGGAAGAAAGAGTGTCTCCGTTATACCAGCCTAAAAAGCCGTTTCCGTAGTAGGGCTTTGCAGTTACGCTGCCGTCCTCGTTTCCAACAACGTAGCCGCCATCCAGCGCTTTGGTTTCATAAACGAATTTAGCGGTGTATTTGCCTTCAACATAAAAATCCTGGGTTGCGTTTTTAGAGTAAAGATTTCCGTCCTCGTCGTACCATCCGGCAAACGTATATCCGTCATAGGCGGCTGCCGTGTACGAGCCGGTGTTAGTAACCAGTTGTGCATAGCGGGTGCCGTTTTCAACAAGCTGATTTGCAATAGAAGTTCCGTTCTTTGTGCCGCCTGTTTCAAAATAGTAAACCTTTTCGGGGGTATAAACGTCTGTTTCGTTGTACGTTACGGTTCCGCCTTTGCTGCCGTCTACCGAAAGGGCAGAATACTGGGCGTCAGCCGCTTCACAGAAACTAACGTTATCAATATAGAAGGTGTTGGTGGCAGAATTGCCTACGCCAAAAGAAATCCAGGCTTCAGCGGTATCGGAGTTGGCATCGAAGATAGAACCGTCACTGCCCGAATTAAATACCAACCACTGGTCAATCCAGGTGTTTGCCGCAGCATTTACAGAAGTGTGAGATTCTACGGCTCTTATGGAAGTGCCTGCGGTCTGTGTGCCTACACCCGTCCAAGCAGCATAGTTTGTGGTGCCTTCCTTTTCCCAGTGCCAGGAGTAAGCACCGAGCTTTGCGGACGCGGTGTAAATGTTAGTGTAATTCCCGTTATCAGCGTGTACCGTAAGATAAGACTGATATGCTACGGGGGTGTAATACGAAATATGGAAAGCATATTCAGTATTCTTCTTTAGGGTAACCGGAATATTTAAAACATAGCAGTTAGTATTAGCCGTGGTAGTATTTGTCTGCTTTAAAGCGTAGTTGCCGTGAATAGCACTGCTGCCTGTGGGAACAGCAGCAATGGTAGCCTTTCCGCTGCTTGTTTGTAAGGGTAGACTGTTAAAATAGTCGGCGCCTTTGCCGGTTTCGGTTTCAAAGCTACCGTCAACTATTTGGTTGTATACGTTGAACTTCGCAGTAATACTTGAAGTGATTGTACCATTATATGTGGGAAGGGAGGAAACGAGATTGCCCTGTGCATCAAACCAACCTAAAAATGTGTTGCCGTAGTAGGGAACAGACGTTGCTGTAACGGTTTCGCCCGGAAGAACGGTGTTTGTGTCTGTATCAACGTAGCCACCCTTGCCGGCGGTAACGCTCAACGTTTCATACATTGTAATATCGTCGAAAAGGGTCCAGACGTTGCCGTAAACTCCGCTTAGGAATACAAGACGCGCGCTGTACTTACCGTCAACGGCCTCAAGGTCGTTGGCAGCGGCAAATTCATCAGCGTTAACCGTTATTTGGTGGTCGGTGAAGTCACCGGCAGAGTAGTATGTGGTTTTAACGGTTGTGCCGTCATCCTCGTAAACGGTATCAGTAACCTCGTAATTAAAGGTTTTCGTGGTTACCCAATCAACACCGGTGGGGGCTGTTGCGGCCTCTAAACCGGATTTGGCATCCAAAAACATAGAAACCGTTCTGCCGGTTTGGGTACCTACAGTAATAACATTTGACGCGATTTTCGCAGAAATTACATATGATTTTCCGGCTTCAAGGGTTACGTCCTGAACCAACGTTTGTCCCTGGTTAAGACCAATTGCCTCGGTCTTGGAATAATTACTATAGTATCCCGAGGGAACGTGGTCGAAGGTGTGAGGATAATAAATTTTAGAGTTTGCATAAGAAGCGGTAAGAACTCGCCAACCGACGGTTCTGTCTTTCTTGAACTCGCCTGCATAGGTGCTGGCATCCTCATCCTCTTGGGTGTAGTGCCATTTGTCTTTAACACCGTCACCGTCGGTATCGATACCGCTACCGTCACCGTTAACTATTAAATTAACCGGTGTGGTATTTGTGTCGGTTGTCTCGGCAACTGCAGGAATCAGCGTAATTACCGAAACGGTTCCGATAAGCAGTGCAAGAGAGAGAATAATACTAAGTAGCTTTTTCATAAATATTAAAACCCTCCCTTATACATCGTCGCCATCGGCATCGGACGACAAATCACCGTAATCGCTGAAGTTGCCGTCAATAAAAATGTCTGATATCCAATCACAGACGTCGGCTTTCGGTACAAAAAGCTCGAATTTTGCTTTTGGACTTATGTAGGTCCTTCTCATAAAAAATCCTCCCGAATATATATTTATATATATTACTAGTACATACTATAATACAATTTAAATAAAAAGTAAAGAAAAATATGGCAAAAAATTATATATTTTTTACTAACGGTATCGTTAAACGTAACAACGGTTTTTGTCCACGTTTGTTACATTAAAATAATTACAAAAATGGCAATTTTTGAAAACACGTTTTTGGGGGGTAATTTTGGATAAAAAAGCGCAAAAAACACAAAATAATTAATAAATGTATTTAAGATGCACAAAAATTTTCGGCGCATTTAAAAAGTTGATGAAATGGCAAAAACGCTATGCTAAAATTGTCGTAACGCGGCAAAGTGTGACTATATACGGTGGTTTCAGGCCGCTCTTTATTTTGTGAAAGGAATGATTCTTTTGGGTAGATTATTCGGAACCGACGGAGTAAGAGGCATCGCCAACACCGAGCTTTCTTGTGAGCGCGCTATGCTCATAGGCAGGGCTGCGGCGGCCGTTTTGGCGGACGGATGCCGTCGCAGACCGGTTTTTGTAGTTGGGTGTGATACGCGCACGTCTTCTGATATGCTGTCTTCGGCTCTGACTGCGGGACTTTGTTCGGTTGGCGCCGACGTTATAAACCTGGGCGTGGTGCCTACGCCGGCAGTAGCCTTTTTGGTTGGTAAATATAAAGCGGATGCGGGAGTTATGATTTCGGCTTCGCATAACTCTGCCGAATATAACGGAATAAAGGTCTTCAGCGGTGACGGCTTTAAATTACCCGACATGCTTGAAGAACAGATAGAAGCAATAGTTTTGGGTGAATGTGCGCTACCGGAACTGCCTATAGGTCACGACGTTGGCAAGGTTACGGTAGCACAAAACGCTATTAAAGATTATTGCGACCACGTAAAAAGTTGTGTACTTTACTCTCTCGATGGTATGAGCATCGCTGTCGACTGTGCAAACGGATCAGCAAGCGCTACCGCGGCTATGATATTTGACGGACTTGGAGCCAACGCCCATATCCTCAATGCATCGCCTGACGGTAACAACATAAATCGCGATTGCGGTTCTACTCATATGGAATCACTTGCTAAGTATGTTGTGGATAATGGGCTTGATGCGGGTGTAGCTTTTGACGGCGATGCCGACCGTTGCCTATGCGTTGACGAAAACGGAAACTTTATCGACGGTGACGAGATTATGGCGGTTTGCGCTATGGATTTAAAGGAGCGCGGAAGACTCGCAAAAAATACCGTTGTGGGTACCATTATGACTAATTTCGGCTTTACCCGATTTTGTGAAGAACAGGGACTTCGTTTTGTTGCCACCAAGGTTGGTGACCGCTTTGTACTTGAGGAAATGCTTCTGGATGACACCGTGTTTGGCGGAGAACAGTCGGGGCATATCATTTTCCGTGACTTTGCAACTACCGGTGACGGCCAGTTAACGGCAACCCAGCTTTTATCTCTTATGCGCCGCAAGGGTGAAAAACTGTCTTCACTTGCTTCGGTTATGTGCAAATGTCCGCAAACCTCTATAAACTTAAAGGTTTCGGCGGAGGGCAAGCTGCATTATTACACAGACGATACCATAAAGCGCGCGGTTGAGGAGGCCAAAAAGGAACTGGGAACAGAGGGCAGAATAGTAGTTCGCCCATCCGGCACCGAGCCGCTTATTCGCGTCATGGTTGAGGGTGACGATAAGAAAAAAATTGAAAAAATAGCAAAAGAAGTTGCTTCGGTAATAAAGAAGCAACTGGCGTAATTCCTTTTTTGAAAGTAGGTTTATAAATGTGTGGAATAATTGGATATACCGGCAAAAGACAGGCAGTCCCGATACTCGTAAGCGGGCTTTCGGCTCTTGAGTACAGAGGCTACGACTCGGCCGGAATATCGGTTCACGAGGACGGAATTGTAACAATAAAGACAGAGGGACGAATAAAAAATCTTACCGACCGCATAAAGTCGGGCAGAAAAATACGCGGCACCTGCGGAATTGGGCATACACGCTGGGCAACTCACGGTGAGCCTTCCGAGCGCAACGCGCATCCGCATCAGTCCAAGCGACTGACACTTGTCCATAACGGTATTATTGAGAATTATTTAGAACTGCAGGAAATGCTCATAAAAGAGGGTTATCATTTCCGCAGCGAAACCGATACTGAGGTAGGCGCTCACCTCGTTGATTTCTTTTATTCAAGGTCAAAAGACCCGATAGAGGCTCTTCATTCGGCGGCAAAATTAATACGCGGTTCGTTCGCTTTTTGCGTAATGTTCAAGCATAATAAAGACACCGTGTATGCTATACGAAACGGTAGTCCGCTTATTTGCTCTCTTGCATCGGACGGCGGCTATCTCGCGTCGGATATACCGGCAATATTGCCGTTTACAAAGGAGTATTATCAGCTTGATGAAGGCGTAGTAGCCGAGGTTACTCCCCAAAAAATTCGGTTTATAGCGTCAGACGGACGCGAGGTTTCGTGTGAAAAACGCAGAATAAATTGGGGTGTTGAGGCCGCCAAAAAGTGCGGATATAACCACTTTATGCTTAAAGAAATAAACGAACAGGCAGAGGCTGTTAAGAATACCGCACTTCCGCGCATTAAGGACGGTATACCGTATTTTGACTGCGATATACTTGACCGCGACATAGAAAAAATATCAGAAATTAAAATTGTCGGTTGCGGTACCGCAATGCACGCGGGACTTGTGGGTAAAAACGTGATCGAGCAGTTTTCCAGAATACCCGTTTCGGTAGAAATAGCGTCGGAGTTTCGCTATGCAAACCCGATTTTAAGTAAGGAAACTCTGGTAATTTTAATCTCCCAGTCGGGTGAAACGGCAGATACAATAGCGGCACTTAACCTTGCGAAAGAAGCGGGTGCAAAGACACTCGCGATAGTTAACGTTGTGGGTTCATCTATATCCAGACTCGCAGATTACGTAATTTACACCTGGGCGGGTCCTGAAATATCGGTCGCATCGACCAAGGCGTATACGGTACAATGCGCCGTGCTTTACCAAATAGCCTTTAAGCTTGCGCTCACTCGCGGCAGAATTACCGAGGGGCGTTGTCGCGAGCTTTGCGAAATTCAGCTTAATGATTTGCCGGAAGCGATAAATGCCGCCCTTAAAATGAGTGGAAGAATAAAACGTCTTTCCGAAAAACTTGCAGACAGCAAAAGCATTTTCTTTATCGGCAGGGGAATAGACGCTTCAATTTGTCAAGAGGGTTCGCTTAAACTAAAGGAAATTTCCTATATCCACAGCGAAGCCTACCCCGCAGGCGAGTTAAAACACGGAACGATATCGCTTATTGATAAAGACGTTCCGGTTATAGCGCTTGTAACGGTAAGCAACGTAGGGGAGAAGACGGTAAGCAATATTCGTGAGGTTAAGGCTCGCGGTGCTACTGTTTTCTCAATATGTACATCGCAGTCCGAAAAGGAGGTTTCGGCGGTGTCTGACTACACCCTTGTACTGCCCGAAATCAGCGAAATTTTTGCGCCCGCCGTTGCGGCAGTTGTTATGCAGATACTTGCGTATTATACAGCCGTTGCCTGCGGATGCGATGTTGACAAACCGCGAAATCTTGCAAAATCGGTTACGGTTGAATAAAAACAAAACACCTTCACTCTGTGAAGGTGTTTTTTCTATTTTTTAAATTTGTTCCAAGGAAAAGCGTTTGGCGGGTCTAGGGAAAACTCAAGCTCCTTTTTGGTTTTTGGATGCAAAAAAGCAATTTTGTGTGAAAAAAGTGCAATGTTGCATTTATCGGCAGCGCCGCCATACTTTTCGTCGCCCACAAGCGGCATTCCTCTGGACGAAAACTGCACCCTTATTTGGTGGGTTCGTCCGGTTTCAAGCCATATTTTTACCAACGAAAGGTCACCCTGTGTATCAAGCACCTCATAGTGTAAAACAGCCTCTTTTGCGCCCTTTCTTTCGTTTTTTACAACGAATGATTTGCAGTGCTTTGTATCCTTAAAAAGAAAGTCGCGGTAGGTGCCCTTGTCGTTTTCGGGTTTTCCGTGCACCACGGCTAAATATTCCTTTTCAAATTTTCGGTTTTTTATGTCGGTTGAGAGTGTTCCTGCGGCCTGCTTGTTTCGTGCATAGACCATAACCCCGCCCACAGGACGGTCAAGTCTGTGCACAGCCTCTATATAGTAAGAATTGGTTTCTTTTTTTAGTATATCCGGCAGATTTTTAGCGCCTGATGAGTCGCCCTGCGAGAGTATTCCCACAGGCTTTTCACATACAACTATCTGCTTGTCAAAATAAAGTGTTTTAATCATACAAACCCTCGATTTTTCGGGCAACAAAGCGTGCCGCAAAGATGAGTAAAAAATCCTTTAAAATAAACGGAAGCGAGGCAAAAAGCACGGCCTGCATAAGGCCTGTGCCGGTAACGAGTGAGAACTGTACCGTGCCGCAAAAATGACATATAAAAAGCCCCAAAAGCGGCAAATAAATTTTCCTTTTCATTTTCCAAAGCCCGCAAAAAAACGAAAGCAGGGGGAAGGATAGTAAAAAGCCTCCATTTGCCGATAAAAGCGTGCCTATTCCGCCCTGCATAGAGGAAAAAACGGGAACGCCGAAAGCCCCCAGCAGCAGGTATATAAGCACGGTAATAAAACCCGCCTTGTCGCCCAGGGTGAAGCCGCAAAGGGCTACTATAAACACCTGTAGTGTTATGGGTAAAAACGGGGTGGGAATGCTTATCCAGGAAACAATGGCGCACAGCGCGGCAAACAAAGCGCAAAGGGTTATAAGTTTTGACCTTTTCACAGCCTTATGCTTACCTCCCCGAACGACAAAAATTCGTCCTCTTTACCGCGATTTATTCGTAACCTTAAATCATCGTCAACACCAAGTGCAAGGGCTTCGGTTTCGGTGTTGCCTTTAAGCACGAAAATATCTCGGTTTACAAGCAACTGATGCGCCTTATAGTATTCAAGAAAAGGCTTGTTTTCCAAATCGCTGTAATATTCATAAAAGTAACGTAAAACCGTGTCGGCGAAGAATTTAGTTTTTTCTTGGTTACACGGTTTTTCACACACAAAGCCGGCAATATTTTTTATGCTGTCGGGCAGGGGGGAGTCGGAGTATAAATTTACACCGATTCCCAGCACCACGAAATCTATACCGTCTTTACTTAGTGCGGCTTCGGCCAGTATTCCGCAAACCTTGCGGGAATTTATGTATATATCGTTTACCCACTTGATTTGATTTTCTTTGCCGAAAACATCAAAAATTGCGCGGCTTACCGCGGCTGCAGCGGCGGTGGTAACAAGCAGCGATACCTCAGCTGAATGGCTGGGACGCAAAAGGGTACTCATATAAAGCCCGCCTTCGGGGGAATAAAAGCTTCTGCCCAGTCGACCTCTTCCGCCCGACTGACGTTTTGCTATTACGGTTGTGCCCTCGGGGGCTCCGTCGTGAGCCAATGCCTTTAGGTAGGCGTTAGTAGAGTCGGTCTCGCCTAGATATATTATTTCTGCCACGGTATCACCTCCAATTTAAAAATAAACCGCCTATGGTGTTTTCATAGGCGGTTTTAATAATTACTGGTTGCTCTGTATATAATTTACAACATCGCCGACGGTTTTAATATTTTCAATCTGCTCGTCGGGAATCTCAACCTCAAACTCATCCTCAATAGACATTATCATTTCAACAACGTCAAGGCTGTCAGCACCGAGGTCGGCGGCAATGTCGGTCTCCATTGTTATGTTGTCTTCTTCAGCGTCAAGCTGGTCTGCAAGTATTGCTCTTATTTTCTCAAATACCATAAAATAACCTCCGTTTTATTTGCCGCGTGGGCATAAGAACTAATCGTCCTACAAGAATGATATGTTGAAAAACGCACTTTGTCAACAGTTTTTTGCAAAAATATTTTTATCCCAAGGTAAAAAAATTATGCTTGTGTGCTCTAAAATGTAAAATAATGTATAAAGAGTTGTTGCAATAATTAAAAAATTAAAGTATAATAATTTCTAGTTAATTTATAGAAATCGGAGCGTTGTTTATGGCTAACGAGAAAATGGTAAAGGCAATAACATCGATGGATGAAGATTTTGCCAAATGGTACACCGATGTTGTGGTAAAGGCTGAGCTTATCGATTATTCTTCGGTAAAGGGATGTATGATAATCAGACCCTATGGCTACGCAATATGGGAAAATATTCAAAAGATTCTTGACGGTATGTTCAAAGAGACCGGACACGAGAACGTATATATGCCTATGTTTATCCCGGAAGGACTTCTGCAGAAGGAGAAAGACCACGTAGAGGGTTTTGCTCCCGAGGTTGCTTGGGTTACACACGGCGGAAACGAAAAATTAGAGGAACGTCTTTGTGTACGTCCTACCTCCGAAACCCTTTTCTGTGACCACTATGCAAATATTATTCAGTCGTATCGTGACCTGCCCAAACTTTATAACCAGTGGTGCAGTGTTGTGCGCTGGGAAAAGACAACCCGTCCGTTCCTTCGTTCGCGCGAATTTTTGTGGCAGGAAGGTCACACCATTCACGCCACCGCCGACGAGGCAAAGGCAGAAACCGTACAGATGCTTAAGACCTATTCGCGCTTTGCACAGGAATATCTGGCAATGCCGGTTATTGAGGGCGTAAAGACCGAAAAGGAACGTTTTGCAGGCGCCGAAGATACTTATACTATCGAAGCGCTTATGCACGACGGTAAAGCTTTGCAGAGCGCAACCTCGCACTACTTTGGCGACGGTTTTGCCAAGGCGTTCGAGATTCAGTATACCGATAAGGATAATAAGCTTTCCCACCCGTTCCAGACCTCTTGGGGCTGCACAACCCGTCTTATCGGTGCTGTTATAATGACCCACGGCGACAACGACGGCCTCGTTCTGCCGCCCGCAATCGCACCTATACAGACCGTTGTTATTCCGATTGCATCTCACAAGCCCGGCGTTACCGAAAAGGCAAGTGAGGTTTATGAACGCATCGCTAAGATTTGCCGAGCAAAGATCGACCTTACCGATCAGAGCCCCGGATGGAAGTTCTCCGAGTACGAAATGAAGGGCGTACCGCTTCGTGTTGAACTCGGCCCCAAGGATATAGAAAAGAACCAGTGCGTAATTGTTCGCCGCGATACCCGCGAAAAGTATTTTGTATCGCTCGATTCGCTCGAAACCGAAATTCCGCGTCTGCTTGCCGAAATGCGTGACTCTATGTATAAGGCTGCGGCTGAGCGTCGCGACAGTATGACCTATAAGGTTCAAACACTTGAAGAAATGATTAAGACTGCCGAAGAAAAGCCCGGCTTTATAAAGGCTATGTGGTGCGGCTCGCGCGAGTGTGAGGATATGCTTAAAGAGAAGGCGGGCGTAACCTCAAGATGTATTCCTTTTGAGCAGGAAAACATAGGCGATACCTGTGTTTGCTGTGGCAAAAAGGCTGATAAAATGCTCTATTGGGGCAAAGCCTATTAAATTTGGGAGAGGGAAGAGAAATGGAGAAAACTCTGGCAGATATTAGGGCAAAAGATGGCTTTATATGCGATATGGACGGTGTTATCTATCACGGTAACCAGTTGCTCCCCGGCGTACACGAGTTTTTGGACTGGCTTAATAAAAACAATAAAAAGTTCTTGTTTTTAACAAACAGCAGTGAGCGTTCTCCGCTTGAGCTTAGCCAAAAGCTTGCCCGTATGGGACTGGATGTTGACGAAAGCCACTTCTACACCAGCGCGCTGGCAACGGCTCATTTCTTAAAGCATCAAAAACCGGGCTGTTCCGTATACTGCATAGGTGAAGCAGGACTTTACAATGCACTTTACAACGCCGGTATTTCGATGAACGACGTCAATCCCGACTATGTCGTAGTAGGTGAAACCCAAACATATAACTATCAGAACATATGCAAAGCTGTAAAGCTTGTAATGAACGGCGCTAAGCTTATCGGTACTAACCCCGATATGACCGGCCCTATTGAGGGAAACATAATTGTTCCTGCCTGCCGTGCGCTTGTTGCACCTATTGAATTGGCAACAGGAAAGCCTGCGTATTTCCTCGGTAAACCTAATCCGCTTATGGTACGTACCGGAATTCGTCTTCTGGACTGCGACACCAAGGCAACTGCTATTATAGGTGACCGAATGGATACCGATATAATAGCAGGAATCGAGTCGGGTGTTGATACCGTGCTCGTGCTTTCGGGCGTAACCTCGAGAGAACAGTTGAGCGAGATGCCCTATGCGCCCAGAATTGTTTTAAACGGCGTAGGCGAAATAGCAGAATAGTCATTTAAACCCCGACCACAAGGTTCGGGGTTTTCTTACTTTTAAACACAATATTTTGTGTGTAGCCATACATTATATATAATACGCGCGCGTATGCAGAAAAAACAAGTAAAAAAACTTTTAAAAAAATTTAAAAAAAGACTTGATTTTACGTAACTATTGTGATATTATACGTGAGTACGCTATGCGTGCAGATATGCGTTGATGCAGGAGGTGGCCGACCCAGAGTCGGGAAATTTCTGCGGAGTATGTCCGATTTTAAACCGGGCGATGAAACTTAAATGCCGGTCGGTACTTGCGAACCGACACGTGCAGCGACGCCGCGAAAGCGGTGCCGTACCCGGATGATGCTGTAACCCCAGCCCATTCGGTTTTATAATGGGCCGTGAAGAAACACACGGCACTGTGTAAGTTTTGCCCGCCAACTAATTTAAGGAGGCGACCAGAAAATGGCAGTAAAGGAAAAGATCAGAATTCGAATCAAGGGTTACGACCACGCACTCGTTGACCAGTCGGCAGAGAAGATCGTTGAAACCGCAAAGCGCACCGGCGCACGCGTTTCGGGTCCCGTGCCGCTACCCACCGAGAAAGAGGTTGTTACCATTTTGCGCGCTGTTCATAAGTATAAGGACAGCCGTGAGCAGTTCGAAACCAGAACCCACAAAAGGCTTATCGACGTATTAAGACCTTCCAACAAGACTGTTGAAGCTCTTATGGGTCTTGAGCTCCCCGCCGGCGTAGAGATTGAAATTAAACTTTAATCGCCGACAGGTCATGTTGGCCCAAGCGGTCAACCAATAACCAAAAGGAGGAAATAAACATGAACAAAGGCATCGTAGGAAAGAAGCTTGGCATGACCCAGCTCTTCGACGAAAAGGGAAATGTAATACCGGTTACCGTAATCGAAGCCGGCCCCTGCATGGTTTGCCAGAAGAAAACCGCTGAGAATGACGGTTATGAGGCTGTTCAGATCGGCTACGGCGATATGAAGGCTTCCAAGGTAAACAAGCCCATGAAGGGACATTTCGCAAAGAATGACGTTGCTCCCAAGAAGGTTCTTCGTGAATTCAGATTTGAGGACAACGCTGCATACAACGTAGGCGACGTAATCAAGGCCGACGTTTTTGCAGAAGGTGATAAGGTAGATGTAAGAGGCACCAGCAAAGGTAAAGGCTACGCCGGCGTAATCAAGCGCTGGAACTTCGCCCGCCTTAAGATGTCTCACGGTACCGGCCCCGTTGCCAGACACGGTGGTTCGTTGGGCGCTTGCTCGACACCTTCACGTGTTATGAAGGGCAAGAAGATGGCTGGTCATCTTGGTAATGAACGCGTAACCGTTCAGAACCTTGATGTAGTTAAGGTTGACGCAGAAAATAACATCATCGCCGTTAAGGGCGCCGTTCCCGGCCCCAAGGGCGGAATCGTTGTTCTTTTCGACAGCGTTAAAGCCTAACGGGAAGGAGAGTGTAAAATATGCCTAGAATATCAGTAGTAGATATGGCCGGTAATGAGGTTAGCAAAATCACATTAGACAAGGCTGTATTCGGAATTGAGCCCAATGTGGCAGTTATGCATATGGCTGTTGTAAACTTCCTTGCCAACAGACGTCAGGGAACACAGTCCACACTTACTCGTACCGAGGTTTCCGGTGGCGGAAAGAAGCCCTGGAGACAGAAGGGAAC
>JAZUOJ010000090.1:0-29907 GCA_045604625.1 Acutalibacteraceae bacterium
GCATATTATCAACTCCTTGGCTCACAGAACGACATGGCTACGATCCGACTTGACTTTCAGCAAAGTGCTTACGGATAGCGCCTGTCATAGCAAGACGGAGGTCAGAGTCGATGTTGATTTTGCAAACAGCCATGGTAGCAGCCTGACGAAGCATATCCTCGGGAATGCCGATAGCGTCGGGCATCTGTCCGCCGTAGGTGTTAACCATCTCAACAAACTCCGGAACAACCGAGCTTGCGCCGTGAAGAACGATGGGGAAGCCGGGAAGACGCTTAGAAACCTCTTCAAGGATATCAAAACGAAGCTGCGGCTTCTGGCCGGGCTTAAACTTGAAAGCGCCGTGGCTGGTGCCAATAGCGATAGCAAGTGAATCAACGCCGGTGCGTGTAACAAAGTCATAAACCTGGTCGGGGTTGGTGTAGGAAGCATCTTCTGCGCTTACGTTAACGTCATCCTCAACACCTGCAAGCTGTCCAAGCTCACCCTCAACGGTTACGCCGAACTGGTGTGCATAGTCAACAACCTGCTTGGTAAGAGCAACGTTCTCTTCATAGTCAAGGTGAGAACCGTCGATCATTACAGAAGTGAAACCACCGTCAATGCAGCTCTTGCAGAGCTCAAACGAGTTGCCGTGGTCAAGGTGAAGAGCAATCGGAAGACCGGTTTCTTCAATAGCAGCCTCAACAAGCTTTACGAGATAGGTGTGGTTTGCATATTTACGTGCACCTGCCGAAACCTGAAGAATAAGGGGAGCATTGAGGTCCTTTGCAGCCTCGGTAATGCCCTGAATAATCTCCATATTGTTTACGTTGAAAGCGCCGATAGCATAGCCGCCTTCATAAGCCTTTTTAAACATTTCTTTGGTATTTACAAGTGGCATAATTTTAACCTCCGTTAATTTAATAACAATATTATACTACATAGTTTTAAAAAAATAAAGATGGTTTTTAAAAGTTCTTTAATTTTAGACAAAATTTTTGAAATTAAAGCTCCAGTTTAGTCATTCTCGCATAGTGGAAAAGGTATTGCTGTACTATTCCGGCGTACGGAACGGCACATTCGGGCAGTTTTCCGTCAAAAAGCACCGTCATAGCACGTTTTATCCAAACGTCCTTTGGAAACGCGTCAATACGTGCGAACGAGAAAAGCAGGGTACAGTCCGCAACCTTTTCTCCGACACCGTATATCTTCATCAGCTCTGCACGCGCCTCATCGGTCGGCAGTGTTTCAATTTTTGCTACCGAAACCTCTCCGCCGGATAACTTTTTAGCGGCGTCTAGTATGTACTTTATTCTGAATCCGGCGCGCAAAGGTGCAAGGACCTCGGGCGAGAGGGAAGCAATTTTTTCGGCTGTCGGAAATGAAAACCCGCCCTCTATCCTTTCGCCGAACTGCTCACAAAGTCGGGTGATAATTCCCTTTATACGCGGTATGTTGTTGTTTTGCGAAATAATAAACGAGCAAAGCGTTTCCCAAGGGTCTTGGCGCAGTATTCTTATTCCGCCCGCAAGTGAAGTAGCATCCCTTAGCACGGTGCTTTCGGCAACCGCCAGGATAATATCATCGTAGCTGCGGTCAAGGTCAAAATACGGACGGTAAAATTCGGAAAACTCCTTTTCGTCACAATCGTATATCGTAATGGTGTCGCCCTCTTGCGAAAGGCGGCGAAGCTTCCCACCGGCAACACCCTGCCAAATTCCGTTTTCCTCACTCCAGCGAAAGGCCTGACCGCAGTCAAGCGTTTGGGCGAGTGAAAGGCAGGTTGCGTTTTCTATTAAAAAATTATTTCCGTCAGGTCTAAAGTTCATATAATCACCTTTGCGATTATAACACAAATATGTTATAATGGCAAACAGGAGATGATAATATGCGCAATGATATTTGTACCATTCCTGTAAACGAGGTGTTTGAGGTACAGGACGGCTGTCCTATATGCCGTATGTACGAAACGGTTGAAAAGCATATACTTGATTACATAATGGGAGCCGCAATGATGGAGCCTGATGTGCGTATAGAAACCAACCGTCAGGGATTTTGCAGCCATCACCTTGATAAAATGATGTCGCGCCGCGGAAGGCTATCGCTCGCGCTTATGCTGGAAAGCCATATGGACGAGCTTTTGGACGTGCTGAAAAAGACCGACAAGGCTTCGGCTGTGGAAAACGACTGCTTTGTATGCAATAAAATAGAGTGGGGTATGAGCCGTATGATAGATACGGTGCTTCGCAGTTATGAAACCGACCGCGATTTTCGTGCGCTGTTTGATGCCCAGCCGCAGTTTTGCCTTAAGCATTATAATATGCTGGCCAAAAAGGCCGACAAACGCAGTATGAGACACTATCATAAGGAGTTTCAGAAGTCGCTTTATAACATAACGGATAACTACGCAAAAAGTCTGAAAGCTGACCTCACCAAATATTGCTCGATGTACGACTATCGCAACAGCGGCGAAAATGCCGATTGGGGCAACTCGCGCGATGCGGTAGAACGCGCGGTGGGATATCTTACCGGTCGCATAATCGAGTAGTTAACATAATAACCCGTTTTTCGACAATTGTTAATAAGTTTTTGGCTTAAATAGGTGAGTTATTAAGGTTATTAACCGAGTTATTAACATTTTTTATGTAAACCGGTGCTTACTTTTATGTATATAAATTTTACTTTTTGTCCATAATAAACCATCACTCGCTGGAGGTTTTATATGGTAAAGGGCGTCAATAAAACGATTATTGAAATAAACAACACAGGCAGCAAATATTTTGATAGGGTACTTCTTTTTGTTAATCCGTCGCATTTGGGCGTGCCGCAAAAACGGCTTGAAAACAAAGCGCTTGAGATTTTGGCTGCGGCCGAGGTGCCTGCTGCCGTTTCTTCGGTTAGAAAGGAAAAGCTTCGCATATCTCCTGCCTGGCTTCTGCTGCCGACCGCCGCTGCAGTAATATCTACCGTGTTGATTTTCATAATATAAAAGGTTGCGAAGAATATACTTCGCAACCTTTTTTACTTCTTTATTATCATAGCAAAATCAATAAACTTATTAGCAAGGCTGTAGTCAATGCTTTCTATAGCGGGCGTGGTACAAATAACCGTCGGTGTGGCGGCTACCGGAATAATTGTGTTATCCATTAACAGTAGCTGCTGTGCAGAAGAAAGTGCAGATATATAATCTTCTGCCACCGTTTTGGTTTTAAGTGAATTTATAATCGTGTCAAATTCTTGGTTTGCAAAACCTGCAACGTTACCGCTTTTAAAGAAGGACAGCAGGTCATACGCGTTTTGGCTGCCTGCCGAAACGGTAAGTAGCGCTACCGAGTAGTTGCCTGCGGCAATTGCCGAATTAACACTGCCCGAAGGCATTTCGTTCATATTTATAAAACAGCCAAGGTTCTGCTGCCAGCTGGAAGCCAGTCCCGATACGAGCGAATCTATCTCAAGCTCTTCGGGGTATATAATGCTTTGGGCTTCTATTGTGCCGAGCCGCTTTGTGGCGTCAAGATAAAGCTTATACGCCTCATCCGGCTCGTATCCAAGCGCGGCTGCGCTGGAAATCCGGTCATATATCTCTTGTCCGTCAAAGGTGGCATCAAGCTGTATCGCCGCACTAATAGGAACAATGTGCGACGGCATATCGTTTTTAAGGGCGTTGCGGTGAATCGACATTGCTAGGGCTTTGCGCACAGCGTCGTCACCCAGGGCAGAGTTTTCGTTTACAAGAATGAACAAATACTTGTCAAAATAACTTTTGGTTTTAAGTCCCGCTGTAGCCGCGTCATCGATATCGGTGCCCGAAACAAAGCAGGCGTCAATGTCGTTGTCGGTCAAAAGTGTCATTCTTTCATCCTGTTTTGCCGCCGTAAGGTAAACCTTTGCGGGCTGTGCGGGGAAGTTGCCTGTATAGTGTTCGTTGCGGTACAGTCTTATTAAATAATCGTTGCTGTCCCAGTAGTTAAGACTGAATGAGCCGTTAGATAAAACGCTGTATACGTCGCGGCCGTATTTTCCGTTTGTAGATTTAAAAAATTCCTCGTTGCAGGGCATGCAGATAGGCGATGCGAGGGCTTTAAGGAAATTCTCGTCCTCGTATTCCAGCGTTATACGCAACGTGTATTTGCCCGTTGCATATACTTTAAGTGTTTCGACCGGCGCGCCTCCGTTTACCTCTTTAGCACCCTTTATGCAGGAAATTCTGCTAAAATCCGGTGCGGCGGTTTCGGGTGATGCGGCACGGCGAAAGGCAAACTCAAAATCGTACGCGGTTAGCTGCGTTCCGTCACTCCAATATACGTCGGGGCGAATAATAAAGGTGTAGGTTAAATTTTCATATTCGTAGTGGGATGCAACGGCGGGAACAGGCTTATCATTCTCGTCAAGGCGCATAAGTCCCTCAAAAATATTAAGCGAAACCGTGCGGTCGGTATCGTTCTTTACCAGCTGTGGGTCGAGTGTCAAAACCTCGTCCATAGCGATATATATGTACTTTTCTTCGCTGTCCGTGCAACCGAAAAGCCCAAAACACATCAGCAAAGCGAGCAAAACACTCGCAAAAATTCTTATATATTTCAAGACAAAACATCCTTTAATTTTTATATAAAAATTATATTATAAACGCGGTAATAATTCAATAGAAATTTATTTTAAACGGGTGTAAAGAAAAATACTTGACACACACCCGACGGTGTGTTACAATATCGGCTGTAAAGAAAATAACTTTACAGAGGAGTGTGACTATGCCGAAAGATTTTGAAGTATCGGTACTTCTCGATTTCTACGGCGGTCTGCTTCCCGAAAAGCAGCGTCTGCTGGTAGAATTTTATTATAACGATGACCTGTCCCTTTCCGAAATTTCGGAAAACGAGGGTATAACCCGTCAGGGCGTGCGCGACGCCATAAAACGCGCCGAGCAGCAGCTTAGAAATTTTGAAGAGGTGCTTCACCTTGCCGAAACGACCGACAAGCTTCGCTCTGCCGCAAGGGATAAAAACTGGGATAAAATCGTAGATATTATTGATGAACTTTAAAAGGAGGCACTTTGATGGCGTTCGATAACCTTTCGGATAAGCTGGCTGCAGCGTTTAAGCGTCTGCGCTCAAAGGGTAAACTTACCGAAGCTGACGTAAAGGAAGCCATGCGTGAGGTGCGCCTTGCTCTGCTTGAAGCCGACGTTAACTACAAGGTTGCAAAAGACTTTACAAATACCGTTGCCGAGAAGTGTATAGGCGAAAAGGTAATGGAAAGCCTTACCGCGCCTCAGATGGTTATAAAAATCGTTCGTGATGAGCTTACAGCCCTTATGGGCGGAAACCATACCCGTCTTAAAACCTCGGACCGTATTCCAACCGTTATTATGATGTGCGGTCTTCAGGGTTCGGGTAAAACCACGCACTCGGCAAAGCTTGCCCGCCTTTTAAAATCTCAAGGCCACAGACCTATGCTCGTAGCCTGCGATATATACCGCCCTGCTGCTATTGAGCAGTTAAAGGTGGTAGGTGAGCAGGTGGGTGTTCCGGTTTTTGAAAAGGGAACACAAAAGCCCGAACAAACCGCGCTAGAGGCTGTCCGTCACGCGCGTGACTACGGAAACGACTTCATTATACTTGATACCGCAGGACGCCTGCACATAGACACCGAGCTTATGGCAGAGCTTGACCGCATTACAAAAACGGTTGAGGTTAATAACATTCTTCTGGTTGTTGACTCAATGGTCGGTCAGGACGCCGTAAACATAGCGAAATCCTTTAACGACCAGTTGCCTATCGACGGCGTAATACTCACCAAGCTTGACGGTGATACCCGCGGCGGTGCTGCACTTTCGGTGCGCGCCGTTACCGGAAAACCCATTATGTTTGCCGGTGTGGGCGAAAAGCTGTCCGAGTTTGAGGAATTCCACCCCGACCGTATGGCATCCCGTATCCTCGGAATGGGCGATATGCTTTCCCTTATCGAGCGTGTCGAGGGCGAAATAGACGAAAAGAAAGCACTTGAGGCAGCTAAACGCCTTGAAGAAAATAAATTTGATTTAAACGATCTGCTTGAGCAGTTCCAAAGCATAAAAAAGATGGGACCGCTTAAAAACGTGCTCGGTATGCTTCCGGGAATGGAAAAGCAGCTTCGCGACGTTGATATTGACGACCGCGTTATGCTCCGCACTGAGGCTATTATAAAATCAATGACCGCGCGCGAGCGCACAAAGCCCGAACTGCTTAACGCCTCCCGCCGCCGCAGAATTGCTGCAGGCAGCGGCACCAGCGTTGAGGATGTAAACCGCCTTATGAAGCAGTACGACCAGATGAAAAAAATGTTCAAATCAATGAACAGCAAAAAAGCCAAAAAGGCAATGAGCAGAATGGGCGGAGGTTTCCCTGGCGGTATGCCGCCTATGGGCCCTGGAATGGGCTTTTAAACGTAGTTTTTTAAAGAGTTATCTTTTAAAAATAAACCTAAATTCAGGAGGTGCAGAAAAATGGCAGTAAAAATCAGACTTCGTCGTATGGGTTCCAAGCGTAATCCTTTCTACCGCGTTGTTGTAGCTGACTCTCGTTTCCCCAGAAACGGTCGCTTCATCGAGGAAATCGGTACTTACGATCCCACTAAGGACCCCGCCGCAGTTAACATTGACGGTGAGAAGGCAAAGAAGTGGATTTCTAACGGCGCTCAGCCGACCGACACAGTAAAGGCTCTTTTAAAGAAGAACAATATTGTGTAAGAAACATCCGAAAGGAAGCAAGTCATGCAGGAATTATTAGTTAGCATTGCCGCAGGCCTTGTAGAAAACCCCGAAGCAGTCAGCGTAACGGTTGACGAAGCAAACGAAGAGGGTGTAGTTGTATATCATCTTCACGTTGCCGAGGGCGATATGGGCCGTGTTATCGGCAAGCAGGGCAGAATAGCCAAGGCTATCCGCACTGTTATGCGCGCTGCAGCCAACAGAAACAACTGTCAGGTAGCAGTCGAAATTGACTAGAAGTAATACCCCCAAGGCACAAGCCACGGGGGTATTTTCTTGAGGTATTATGAAAGAGTATTTAGAAACAGGAAAAATAGTCGGTACCCACGGTGTGCGCGGAATGGTGCGTATACAGCCGTGGTGCGACAGTAACGAATTTCTTTGCAGCTTTAAAACCCTTTATTTAGAGGGTGGAAAACAAAAGCTAAAGGTGTTAAAGGCTTCTCCGCACGGAACCGTTGTGATAGCACAGTTCAAGGGCGTTGACAGCATTGAGGCTGCCGAACAGCTTCGCGGAAGCGTAATATCCATAAATCGCCGCGACGTTACCCTGTCGGACGGTCAGTATTTTGTTGACGATATTGTGGGCTGCAAGGTTTATAACATTGAAAATAACGAGCTTTTGGGAGAGGTGTGTGACGTTAGCGCTACGGGCGCTAATGACGTTTGGCACGTAAAAACCGCAGACGGCGTGCACCTTATTCCGAAGATTGACGATATAGTAAAGTCTGTCGACATCGAGGCGGGCAGAATCGAAATCAGCGTTATGAAGGGACTTTTTTCTGATGAAGATTGATATATTAACGCTTTTCCCCGAAATGTGTGAGGCGGTGCTGGGTGACAGCATAATTGGCAGAGCACGTGTGTCGGGTGCGGTGGAAATACACTGTCACAACATACGTGATTATACTACCGATAAGCACGGCAGGGTAGACGACGCACCTTACGGCGGCGGAATGGGAATGATAATGGGTGTCCAGCCAATTTACGACTGTTATCAGGCGCTTTATTCCGAGGAAACCCAAAAACCGCACGTAATATATATGTCGCCCAAAGGCAAAACCTTTAACCAGCAAAAGGCGATAGAACTTTCAAAACTTTCACATATCGTATTGCTTTGCGGCCATTACGAGGGAATAGACCAGCGCGTGCTGGATGAAATAGTGGACGAGGAAATCTCAATAGGTGACTATGTGCTTACGGGCGGCGAAATGGCGGCGGTAGTGGTTACAGACGCCGTGTCGCGTATGCTGCCGGGCGTGTTGTCGGACGAGGTATGCTTTACCGATGAAAGCCATTATTCGGGACTGCTCGAGTATCCACAGTACACCCGTCCGGCCGAGTGGCGCGGTCATCGCGTACCCGACGTTTTGCTGTCGGGACACCACGCAAATATTGAAAAATGGGGCCGCGAACAGGCGTTGCTTGTCACCAAGCAAAAGCGCCCCGAAATGTTAAAAAATGCCACGCTCACAAAGCAAGATTTAAAGTTTTTAGAGTCGCTTGACGATAATGTATAAAAGCTATTAAACACGGTGGTGTTTTTGCACAAAAACGCAAATACTGTTACCTGCCGAATTTGGGTAAATAATCGAAAGTTGTGCAAAAAGGTGTCAATTATGTTGACTCTTTGATATATTGTGGTATAATAAGTTTACGATGTTAATCGTAAGAACTCTTTACAATAAGGAGAATGAAGCATGTGTGTTAAGGATGTAGTCGTTCAGAACGAAGTTGGTTTACATGCGAGACCGGCAACTTTCTTTATTCAGAAGGCAAACGAGTTTAAGTCTGCTATCTGGGTTGAGAAGGAGGAGCGTCGCGTTAACGCGAAGAGTCTTCTCGGCGTGCTTTCTCTCGGTATTGTAGGCGGAACCAATATCCGCATAATAGCCGACGGTTCCGATGAAACCGCTGCAGTAGACGAGCTTGTAAGACTTGTTGAAACCGGTTTTGCTGACTAAAAACTAACACCCGCCTATCTTGGCGGGTACATATTTCCGGGTGTGGCGCAGTTTTGGTAGCGCGCTTGAATGGGGTTCAAGAGGCCGGAGGGTCAACTCCTGTCACTCGGACCATAAAACAGAAGAACGTGGCCTTGTGTCACGGTTTTTTGTTTTATAATTTGAATAATGGGGAGTTGAACCTGCGAAGGTCTGAAGCGTAAAAAACAGTTCGGGGAACTGTTTTTAGCGAGGAGCGCGAAATCGGGTACTGTTGCGTAGCAACGGTCGATGAGCGGGTAGTGTGCAAGGCGCAGCCGTAGCAGACGGCAACTCCTGTCACTCGGACCAAAAAGAAACAGGGATGCTTTTGCATCCCTGTTTTCTTTATACTCTCATATTAAAACTATCCCCGCAGCAGGGGCATTTTACGGTGTGCTTTCCGCGTTTTCTGGGAAGACGCAGTGTCTTTTTACAGTGCGGGCATTTTTTATATACGTGCGCGCGGTCGCGCAGACGGTTAAACCTAGTGCGGAAAAAGCCGGTTATCTTGCTTTCCAGTTGGTAGTAACGTATATTCTCCTGTTGGCGGCGATAGGTGTTACGCGAAAGAACCCTAAAAAGTATATATGCCAGTAGTAAATACTCTATTGCAAGTATAATAGTTGAGCGCACAAAAAGATTGACAAGGAAGAGAACAAAATATAAAATCGCGGCGGCGTTACAAAGCCTGTCAAAGCCGTTTCTGCCCGCCATAAACATCGAAATGCGTTCGAAAAAGCGTGGACGGCGATACGGTCCGTAGTTCATATTTATCCCTCCGTTTCGAAGATATTGTAACCCAAAATTGTAAACAAATAATAAATTAGCGGTAAAATAAATGTTATTTTATCGGAACAGCGTCTTTTTGCGATACGACAAACGAGCTCAACTTTATTGCCTCTGTCATAGCTGTTTCGGTATCAGAATTTTTTAGATAATTCACAAGAAAAGCGGCGCTGAAACTGTCGCCGGCGCCTACCGATGAAACGACTTCTGTTTCCGGTGCGGGCAGGGTGTAAGACCTTTCAGTTTGTCTTTCAAGGGCAAACGCACCGTCCTTGTCAAGTGTTATAATAATTATTTTCAGTCTCGGGAACTTGCCCATAAGCATACGCGAGGCTTCTAGGGGTTCTGTTACGGTTTCACCGAAAACTTCGCTTGTTACCGTTCCAAGTTCTTCACGACTTATTTTAAGAATGGTAGCATTTTCGGCGCACAGCATAATACTGTCGCGTGAGAAATGCGGCGCACGTATATTAAGGTCGCAAAAAATATGTTTAAAGCGGCAACGCTTTAGAATTTTTTTAATCAGCTTTTGATTTTTGGGGCTGCGCTGAATCAGCGTGCCGAAATATAACGCGTCAAATCCCTTAATTTTAAAGGTGCTGGCATCAAGATAATCGTATGCCACGTCTGACATTAAATTATACGTGGGTAGTTTTGTTTCACCCAGCGAAACGATGCATTGGCCTGTCGGCTTTTTGTTCTTCTTTACAAGGTCGCATTTCACGCCGAATTTCTTAAGGCAGTCCAGCGCAGGCTCCGCGAGGGCGTCCGTTCCCACTGCGGAAAGAAGATAGGAATCTGCGCCGAGCAAAGCAGCGTGCGAAGCAAAATTAAGCGGTGCACCGCCAATACATTTTCCGTCTTCATATATATCCCAAATGATTTCGCCGAATGATAGTATTTTCATAAATTTAATCCTCGTTTTAAATGGCATATACTTATTTTATAATAATACAAATAAACGTTTATATCAAGAAAAAAGAACCCTCAAACGAGAGTTCTTTTAATTTATTTATGCTGGAACGTAGGAACCATTTCCTTAAGAGTATCAACAACCGAACGGCTGTCATTGCTTTTGGCAATATCTATTATATTGTCAAGCTGTGATTTGAACAGCTTCTCGTCAATAGAAATCTGGTTTCCTATAAATATGCTCTTGTTTTTGGTGGACTTAAGACCTTCCTCGTTCATCAGCAGTTCTTCAAACAGCTTTTCACCGGGGCGAAGTCCGATAAACTTAATGGGCATTTCCTCGTACGGTTTATAGCCGTAGAGCTTGATTATATTTTCGGCAAGGGTTGTAATCTTGAACGGCTCGCCCATATCAAGCACAAATATTTCGCCGCCCTTTGCCATTGCGCCGGCCTCAAGCACGAGCGACACGGCTTCGGGTATGGTCATAAAATAGCGTATGATATCGGGGTGGGTAACGGTTACGGGACCGCCGTTTTCTATCTGTTTAATAAACAGCGGAATAACCGAGCCGTTGGAACCCAAAACGTTACCAAAACGAACCGCGACAAATTCGGTAATTTTCGATTTCTGAGCCATATACTGCATGGTCATTTCACAGCAGCGTTTTGAAGCGCCCATAACGTTTGTGGGCTTAACCGCCTTATCGGTAGAGATAAGCACCATTTTCTTGGTGCCGAATTCCTCGCAAAGGCGCGCAATATTGTATGTGCCTAAAATATTGTTTTTGACAGCCTCTTCGGGGTTATGCTCCATAAGCGGAACGTGTTTGTGCGCCGCCGCGTGGAACACAAGATCGGGTTTGTATTTTTCAAAAATCAGCTTGCACTTATCATAGTCGCGCACCGATGCAATCTCGGTTGAAATAAGCTGGTCGAAACCGCCCGATATAAGCTCTTGCTGGATTTCATAAGCGTTGTTCTCATATATGTCTACCATAACGAGATGCTTTATGTTGCATTTAACGACCTGACGGCATATTTCCGAGCCGATAGAACCAACGCCGGTTACCAAAACGGTTTTGCCTTCGGAGTATTTAACAAAATCATCTGAGTCAATAAGTGATGTGTCGCGTCCAAGTACGTCCTCAACGTTAAAGGAGGAGATTTGCGGTAGGAACTTTACGTTGTTTGAAAGGTCCCAAATAGACGGTACAACCTTGATTTCACACTTAGTCTGTGCACAGAGTGATAAAATTTTCTTTTTTCTGTCCTCGGGGCAGGAGGGAATCGCGAAAATAATAACCTTTATACCAAACTTGCGGCATAGTTCCGGAATTAAAATTGTGGGGCCAAGAACGGGAATCTGCTCAACCTCAAGAGATTCAAGCTTTGGGTCGTCATCCACAAAGCCTACGGGGCGGTAGTTTACCGTATCCGAGAGCAAAATTTCGTGTAGCACGTGGGTTCCGGTATGACCTGCACCGATTATAAGTGTAGGCTCGGAATGGTTTTTAAGTCCTACAAAACGAAGTCTGTAGAAGGCGAGGTTTAAAATTATACGTGTTCCAAAGGTGCAAAATAGGGATAAAAGATAAAAGAATACATAGAAAAGTTTATGGTGGAAAGGACCAAACGCGGCATCAAACAAAACCGAAACGGCGGTTCCGCAGGAGATTCCTAAAATGCAGCGTATGAACACAGTAGCGGACATATGCTTTAAAAAAGCGTTGTAAGCCTTGAAAACAAGCAGTCCGAGCACGCAACCCATAACAGGAATAGCGGTGCCTATTATAATTGTCTTTATGTAGTTTGAAAACCCTGTCGCAGAGGATATTACGGTGTGTGAAAGTACCGCGCTGAAGAATATTAAAAGCGTGTCAATCAAAAACAGAAGACATATATGCAGGTGTTTCATTGACTTTAAAAAACGCAATAAAAAGCGCATTAGTTAATACCTCTTATTTCCTTATATATTCCGTCATTGTACGAATGTAGTTCATTTAAAAACTGTTGCCCTAACTTTTTATTTATCAGTGCCAGGGCTTTTTCAATTTTCGGCGGGTTTAGTTCGGGTGAGTGACAGTCGCTTGCTATCAGTTTTGCATATCCGTCACGCAGTAGTTTAAGCGTGCCTTTGCGATATTTAAACCGCAGGAACGAGTAGGCGTTAACCTGTCCTATAGCAAATCCTTCTTCAATGAGTTTTTTTACTTTGTCAAACCCCTCAAAACGACGGTAACGTTCAATGTGTGCCAAAATCGGTACAAGACCTCGGCTTAAACTTATTTCAACAATTTCGTTTATGGTCTTGTCCGATATTTTTTTATACGGCAGTTCTATAAGTATGTATTTTGAATTACCTATGCAAAGTTTAGCAAGCTCGCCAAAGGAAGAAATGCCACTGAAAAAGTGAACCTCACTGCCCAGATATACTTCTGGCAGGTCTTCGGTTTTGGCCGCACTTAAAGCATTGTAGGAACTTTCGGTGCGCACAAGGTACTCCTCAAAAGATTTTTCTCTTGAGGCGTAAAAGTGTGGGGTGGCTGCAACGGCCATAACGCCCTGAGCCTTCAGTGCTCTTAGCATCGCCAAAGACTCTTCTCTGTTTTTTGCACCGTCATCAACGTGCGGGAGAATGTGCGCGTGAACATCAATATACATATAGACTCCTACTTGTAGTTGTAGTAATAATTGTAGGGACTGTAACGATAGCGATAGCGATACTTGTATCTGCCTCCGGCACTTCCGGAATAGGCGTTAAGTATAGTGCCTAAGAAGCGTACACCGGCAAACTCAATGCTGCTAAGTGCTTTTTGGAAGTGGTCGTGTGTTGTGATGTAATCGCGTACAACGAACGCAATTCCCGCTGTATGGGGCGCAACGATGAGCGCATCGGGAACGATGTTGATGGGCGGAGTATCAAGCACCACGTAATCGTATCTTTCGTTTAAATCTTTAAGCAACTCCTGCATAGCGTCAGAACCTAAAAGCTCAGACGGGTTGGGAGGGGTAGGACCTGAGGTTATAACGTCAAGGTTATCATTTATTTTGCAAACGCTGTCGTCAAGGGTAGAGAAGCCAACAAGCAAAGAGGAAAGGCCGTTATTGTTGGCAATGCGAAGCTTTTTGTGTATTGAGGCTTTACGCATATCGGCGTCAATAAGTAAAACGCGGCTGCCAAGCTGCGAAAAAGCAACGGCAATATTTATTGCGGTTGTTGACTTTCCTTCGCCGGCAATAGAGCTTGAAACGGTGATAACCTTTTTGTCAGACTGTGAAAGTAAATAAAGCAGGTTTGTACGAATCATTTTGTAGGCTTCAACCACGGCAAAATGCGCGGTAGCACCTGTGTTCTGTGCATTTTTTTCAGCTACTGCTTTGTTCTTGTTACTCATTTCTTCGCCCCCTTGCTTTTGTTTGTTTCAAAGTCAGGTACAACACCCAATACGGCTACGTTGTAGCGCTTTGTAATTTCATCTTCACTCTTTACGGTGTTGTCGGTTGCAGCTATAAGAATAAATATTACTACCATAACGAAAGCAGCGATAAGACCGGTGAGTATAGAATTTCTTACCGTCAGCGGAGAAGTAAGATATGCCGAAATGCACTTATCCGCAGGTAAAACGTAAGAATTGGTAATCATCGACTGAATATATTCAGGTGCGAGATTTGCGATGCTGTTGGCAACAATTATTGCGGTAGCGGCGTCGCTGTATTTAACGTTTATGTCTATGAACAGCGAATAACTGGAACGACGCTCAACAGTGGTCATCTTCTTAAGTTGTGTAGCCGAAAAACCATAAGATGTAAGCTCAGGCTGCGCGGCAAGCTTTTCATAAAAGCTATAGGTCTTCAAAATATCAATGTATGTATCAACGATATTGAGTGACGAAGCAACGTCACTGCTTCCTATTTTGCTGGAGGTGTCGTACATACTGCTAAATTCGTTTTCAATTTGATTTTCGTCTTCCTGTACAATACCGCCGTTGGTAGCGAGAACAGAAGATTGTGCCAAATATACAGGGTCTACGTAATTTGAGTTGTAAACAAACGTAATACCTGCAACCAAAATGGCGACTAAAATAATTATCCACAAGCGCTTTATGATTATGTTAAGCACTTGCCATAGTGAAATTTCATTCATTTCCTTATCGGTCCTTTCCTTGCTCAACTTGCATAAAATTTCATTTAATATTATAGCATTAAATAATATAAATATCAAGGACTAAATGCTTTATTTTATAATTCCCAGTATTTGTGTGTTGATTAAAAAGTTATTTTAATTTATCATTTTTTTGTGGGAGTGATTAAAATGATAAGAAATATGCCGATTTGCATGCGCATAATGGCGGCGGGCTGCGCGGTTAGCAGCTTGTTAGCGCTCCTTTGTATGTGTTACATATTCTATTTGCCCCAAAGCGCAGATGCCATAGCGCTATCAGGAAAAATAGATTTTTGTGCGCTTCTTTCTCAGCGCGTGTTAACCCTTACCGTTTTTTGCGCCATAGCAAGTGATGTTTTAGTAAGAAAAAAGCCGAAAGAGGACTAAACCTCTCTCGGCTCAACGTATATAGTCTTTTGGTGTGTATAAATTACCATTCCGGGCTTTGCTCCCGCAGGTTTTTTAACGTACTTTATAAGTGTATAGTCAACCGGCACTTTAGAAGAATTTTTTGCTTGAGAATTAAAGGCTGCTACCTGTGCAGCACCTAAAATCACCTCGTCGGGCGGGGTAGTGTCGTTGCAAAGTATAACGGTGTGTGAACCGTGAATATCCTTGGTGTGCAGCCATATATCGTTTTTCTGTGCCGTGCGCAGTGTAAGGGTGTCGTTTTGCAGATTGTTTCTGCCAACCAAAACGCGGTATCCTGAAATTTCAAACTCCTTAAATTTAAGGGGTTTGTTTTTTATGTTGCGCCCTTTTTGGCGTCTTATATATCCGGATGCTGTCAGTTCTTCCTTAATTTCCAGTATTTCGGCCGTGCTTTGTGCACGCGTTAGCGCATCATAAACCGAGCAAAGATATTCCTTTTCGGTTTTGCAGGACTCTATAAGTCCGTGCAGTGTTGCCTCGGCGTTGCACTTTTTGCGATATTCTTTAAAATACCTTCCGGAATTTTCGGCAGGGGAAAGCTCGGGTTTCAGCGGTATGCGTATATTGTTTAGGTTCTCATCGTAATAGTTAGGTACATCGGCGAACGTGGCACCGCGCTCAATAAGCGGCAGGTTGGCCTTTATAAGTTCTCCGTAAATTCGCAGCTTTTCGCGGTCTGCGCATTTTTTAAGTTCCTCTTCACGAAGTCCGAGTTTTCTCTCTGTGCGCGCAATCAGATTTTGCAAAGTTTTGGATATTTCCGCAGAGCTTTGTTTTAATCTTTCTGCACGGTCGCGCTCCGAGTAAAACCTATCAAGCAACTCACAAAACGTGCCGCATTCCAGCAGCGTGTGTTCGCTTCCGTACTGTTTTATCGGCAAGAAAGAAAAATCACGCGGAGTGCCGTCGGGTGAGAGAAGTATATAAGGTTTACCGTTTTTCGAAAAATCGCATAGCATTGACACAGCCGATTTGAGTAGGCCGGGGTCCTTTATATTATCGGTACAGCCGTCCAACGGGTCAACCGAAAAGGCAATTTCTCGTGCCACAAGCGGAGAAATTCCGTCTACTGTGTCCAAAACGGCACCGGACAGATTTTTCGATTTGTGACTTAATATTTCATCTTCAATACCGGGGGATACACAGTCACTCTTTTTCAAGGCGGCAGGTGCTTCGTATACTGCGCCGGGCTGAATAAGCCGCTGGGACAGCTCAATATCCGAGCGTCTTATAGCGTCAATTATCCTGCCGTCTTCATTTATCAGTATAATGTTGGCTTGGTTTCCTATAAGCTCTGCCGTAACTTTAAGCACGCGTCTAAAGCCCATTTCATCGGTGGCAGAGAATAAAAAGCTAATAATTCGCTCGTATCCGTCCTGGGTAACGTCCAGTAGCTTTGCGCCCGAGAGGTGCTTTCTCATAAGCATACAAAACATTGGCGGAACGGCGGGGTTTTCAAAGCTTTCATTTGTAAAATGTACGCGCGCCATACCCGGTTTTGCAGATATAAGCAGTCGTCCGGCGAAACCCGCCGAACGCAACAAAAACACCAGCTCGTCTCGCGACGGCTGGAAGATTTTATCTATTCTGCTGCCGCAGGCGTTTTTAAGCTCGCGGCAAAGATTACTGCAAAAAATACCGTCAAGCGGCATACGTTACACCTCTATGTATTCCTTTATATAGCGTGCTGCCTTTGAAATCTTCAAAAATTCCGACTTTTTTTCGGTGTTTTTAAGCTCGTCAGCGCAGCTTTTAAGTCGTTTGTACTGCTTTTCCAAAAACTCGCGGTCTTCGGGAACAACGGGGTCCAAAAGACCGGTATAATAAAACGCTTCGTTTCTCGAAACGCTTTCGGGCTCGGCATACACGTCCATTACGGTATATATTCTGCCTGCGTCGCGTACGGCACACTCCTTTTTTATGGTGTAACCCGCAGTACACAAATACCGTCTTAGCTCCTCGGGCGAATTCATCGGCTGCAGCACGAAATGCTTACCGCTGCCCCTTGCCCAGCGTGAAAACTCAAGTATTCCAGCTATACATTCACCGCCCATTCCGGCAATAATAATGGCGTCAACCTCATCCTTTTCAATAGACGAAAGGCCGTCGCATAACCGAAAATCAATTTCATCTATGCCGGCCTTTTTTACGTTTGCTATCGCGCTGGATAACGGTTTTTCCCTTATATCGCTTGCAATAACGCGTGGGCTTTTTCCGCTTTTTCGCAGAAAAATCGGTAAAAAGCCGTGGTCAGTGCCTATATCGGCAACGCGTTCGCCCGTTTCTATGAACGATGCTATTTTAAGCAGTCTCAGGCTTAAGTTTTGCATTATTTATCGGAAAAATAATCGTTAAGCTTTGCTACTAAGGCGTCACAATCGGTGCCGTGAACCTCGCAAGCCTGCTCAATGCTTTCGCCTCTGGCGGAAGGGCAGCCCAGACAATGCATGCCTATTTCAAAAAAGTATTTAGCGGCACCGGTATCCATATCAAGAACGTCGCCTATGCACATATCCTTCGTAATTTTCATTTTTAACATCCTTTCGGTTTAAATTAAAATAATTTTAACTGGCTTTCGCCGTTTTTTCTGTCGTGGTTATAGAGCTTACGGTTGTCGAGTGCCCACATTCTGCCCGAAAATTCACCCTTTTCGAGGGGGGTTACGGCGTCGTTCACTTCATAAACGGTGGCATCAAGCATATCGAGCTGTGAGAGGAGTATTGCCTCTAAGAACATAGGTCGCATACAGGCTCCAAACTCAGGATCGCCGTGGTGAGAAAGCACCATATGCTCAAGCAGCATTGCCGTTTCACCGTCAAGTCCCAGTTCCTTTGCTGTGTCGTTTATCATCATTGCGCCTTCGGCCAAATGACCAATGAGGTTGCCCTTTACCGAATAGCCCGAAGCGGTGCCGGTAGAGGAAACCTCAAATTCGGTTGTCTTGGCAATGTCGTGCAGCATAGCGCCGGCAATCAGCAACTCTCGGTCGACGTTGGGATAAATTTCACAAACGCGCTCACAAAGACGAACAATGGAAAGCGTGTGCATTAAAAGTCCGCCGCGAATGGCGTGGTGCAGTTTGAATGCCGCAGGCCAGTAAAGTAGGCTATCGCGGTTGCGGGTGAGCAGCGTTACGGTAATTTCTCTTATAGTTTTATCGGAAAAACCGTCTGCAATTCGCAAAAGTTCTTCATACATCTGCTCGCCCGAGTACTGTGCCGACTGAACAAAATCTTCAATAGCTACGTTATCGGAAGGCAGAACAGGACGTATTTTATCAATGCGCAGCTGGTCGTTGCCCTGATACTTTGAAAGGGTACCGCGCACCTTTACAAGGTCGTCCTGACCGTATTCGCCGTACTCCATAGGCGTATAGTTCCAAATTTTTGCGTTTATTTCGCCGCTTTTATCCGAAAGCGTCAAATCAAGATAGGTGTCGCCCTTTGACGATACCTTCTTATCGCAATTCTTTATTATGCAAAAAGCTTCAACCGTTCCTCGGTTGTCCACGGGTGTAAAATTCATACTCTACCTCCAAAGCCGAATATCCTTAGGTATTATACTACAAAATATAAATATATGCAATCATAACTATATTTGACTTTAATGTGGCTTTATCGTATAATTATATAGATAAGTGAGGTGGGTACCTTTGGAAAACGAGCAGAGAACAAATATGGAAAAAGAGTATGAAAGGGTGGAAGCTCCATCGGTCATACCGTATTTTGCTGTGGGCATTTTCTTCTTTCTATATTCGCTGTTTTTCCCTTTATATCTTTTGTGGCACTATATTATTCCCGTATGCCTTTCGGCAGGAATATTTTTTCTGCTAAAAAAGGTTACTAAACCACGCTATATAACGGTAGAGGTTAAAAAACTGCCCAAAACCGAGGACGAACTGTGGCAGGATGACGCCAACGATTATCTCAAAAAACTTCGCGAAGCCGATATAGCAATACAGGATGAAGAAATTTCCACGAGTATACGGGGAATAGAAAACCTTTCGGCTGAGATATTTAAAATCGTGTCGGAGGACAAGACAAAGCGTCCTCAGGTGCGTCGGTTTATGGAATATTATCTGCCCACACTTTTAAAGCTGTTGTCGGTTTATGATAAAATGGAATCTACGTCGGTAGAGGGAGATAATATTCGCGAAACAAAGAAAAAAATAACGTCGGCACTTTATACTGCAAACTGCGCATTTGCAAAGCTGGCAGACGACCTTTATGAAAAGGAAAGTATCGATGTTTCAAGCGATATTACGGTCTTTAGCAATCTTCTTTCGCAAGAGGGACTGACCGAGGAAAAGGAGAAATAGTATGAGTGATACAATCAAAAACGATATGCCTGAAAATGCAAACCTAAACGAGAGCGAGCTTGCCCTTGTCGAGCAGTATGCCGCCGCTATAGATATTAGCGATACGGCTTCGCTTGTTGGCTACGGTGCCGATGCACAACAAAAGGTGGCAGAGTTTTCGGGTGCTGCGCTTGACGGCATACGCACGCGTGACTTTGGTTCTACCGGTGATATGATAACCGAGCTTGTGACCGAGCTTAAAGGCTTTAAGGTTGACGAAGAAAAACGCGGTCTTGCCCGACTTTTCGGCCGTACTAAAAACCGTATTGCAACCTTAAAATATAAGTTTGACAAGGCGGAAAACAACGTTGAGCGTATCGTGGGCGAGCTTGACCGTCACAGAATAACCCTTATGAAAGATATTGCGACGCTTGACGAAATGTATGACCGCAACCTTGATTACTACAAAGAGCTCACAATATATATTTTAGCAGGCAAAAAGAAGCTTGAACAGATAAAAGCCGAAACCTTGCCACAGTTGCGACAGAAGGCTGACGATAGCGGCCTTTCTGAGGATGCACAGGCGGTACGCGATATGGAAGAGGCCGTAAACCGCTTTGAAAAAAAGCTGTATGATCTTGAAACTACACGTGTTATCTCTATCCAGATGGCTCCGCAGATTCGTCTTGTTCAGGCAAACGACACGCAGATGTCTGAAAAGATTCAGTCAACACTTGTAAATACCATTCCGCTTTGGAAAAACCAAATGCTGTTGGCGCTTGGAATTGAGCATTCGAAACAGGCGCTTGACGCGCAGCAGGCGGTTGCGGATATGACCAACGAGCTTTTAAAATCCAACGCCGAAAAACTGAAAATTGCCTCGGTTGAAACGGCAAATGCGTCCGAGCGTGCTATTGTGGATATTGAAACGCTTGAGGCCACAAACGCCCAACTTATTTCAACCCTCGATGAGGTTATGCAAATACAGTCCGAGGGCAGACAAAAGCGTGCCGATGCAGAAAAACGTCTGCGTGCGGTTGAGGACGAGGTAAAGGGTAAACTTCTCGAAATTAAAAAATAGGGTGATATCTTGAAGGATAAGGTATATAAGCGCGCGGTAATTTTTATGTGTGCTTTGATAGCTATATCTGTGCTGTACGGCGGTATGCGTTCGGTAAACGTCTACCGCAACACCGTGATTGACGAGTATAATTCCGGCGGTGCTGCGGCTGCTGCGGACGGAGTTTTTTCGTCTGCATATAACCTCTTGTCGGTAGCCGAGCGTTATATTCCCGACGACAGCACAGCGCTGGAACTTCGCGATGCGTTAGCAGAAACTCAAAACCAAAGTTTTAGCATCGTTTCGGAGCACAAGGCGGTTAAAGAGGTAATCTATAAGAGCAACGCGCTTTATAAAAAACTCGGCGAATGTGCACTTGCCGAAACCGATAACACGTATAGAGTAAAGCTTTTTTATAATATTAAATCGTATTATTCTATTTTGTGTAAGAACGAATACAATCTTTCGGCGGCGGAGTATAACGCAGATATGCAAAAATACCCCGCACGGCTGTTTATGCGGCTTGCACAAAAGGCTTATTTGCCGGGATTTGCTTCGGGCGATATAATTTGGGAGGATCAGTAATGAAAAAAATCATCACTTTTTTGTGCGTGTTTTGCCTGTGCTGCACCTTTTCGGTTGGCGCTTTAGCAATGCCGGTGCCCGAGGTTCCGGTAACCGAGGCTGATTTTTATGCGGCCGACTATGCAGGTGTTTTAAGCAACGAAACAAAGGAGGCAATTCTTTCCGAAAACCGTACACTCCGCACCGAATTGGGTGCTGAAATAGTAGTGGTAACGGTCGATTTTACCGATGGGCAGGAGCTTTCAGACTACGCGTATGAGCTTGGCAATGCCTGGGGAGTCGGCTCGGCAGAATATGATAACGGAATGGTGGTTTTGCTGTCTATAGGTGACGATGATTACTACGTTGCCCTTGGAAACGGGCTAAACGCCTTCGCGGGTGACGTAAAGACGATACTAGACACCTATTTAGAACCTGATTTTGCTGCTAAATCTTATGATTCGGGCGTGCTTAAGGTGTTTAATGCGCTTTGCAACTTTGTAAAGGAATCGGGCGTGGGCGGCACGCTCAGTTACTATGAAGAGACCAACGATTATACCTTCGCAGGTTACCGCAACGGTGCAGCCGGAGGTGTAACGGGTGCAATTGTGGGCGGCGCGGCAGCGTTTTCTATAGTAGCGTTTTTTGTTATAGTATTTTTGTTTATTTTATTGCTTTCACGTTCGGCTTCGCGCCGATATTACTATGGCGGTTCGTTCCCGCTGTGGCCGTTCTTGTTTTTCGGTTCAAGACGTCCGTTTTTCTGGGGACATCATCACCATCACCATCACGACCATCATAACCACTTCGGTGGCGGCGGCTTTGGCGGCTTCGGCGGTGGTTCGTTTGGCGGTGGCGGTTCCTTCGGCGGCGGAGGAGGCTTCGGAGGCGGAGGCTCGTTCGGTGGCGGCGGCGCCGGCAGAGGATAAAATTAAAAGAGGCTCAAGTGAGCCTCTTTTTATTTTTCCGGATTCATAAGCGTACCTATAAAGAACGGTATATCATTTTCACAGTCTATAAGCATATACACAAACGGACGGTCAAGGTATACCTCCTTAACGTCGGTCGGAAGCGCCGCGCCACAGTTCTTTTCAACTGCGGTTACCGCACCCGCGCGGGTGCCGATTTCGCTAACCGATATATAGGTTTTATGAATTACGCGGTTTATATATAGATTACCATTTTGCGAGCTGCCCAGTCTGCTGAAATCCGCATTTTTCACCGAAAAGGCGTCCTTTATTCCCATACTGAAAAGTATTGAAGAAAGTTCATTTTCATACTCGGTCTCGAATTTCGGGATAGAGGCGTATACTGTGTGATACGCGTCATCATCCGCCGAGGAAAGAAGCGTTTTAATATGTTCGCCGTCAAGGGTTTTAATGTAATCCATAACGGTTGTTCCCTCGTTTGGCAACAGCGCAACAAAGGCGTATTTGGCATTTTTATAATATTTTATAAAACCGGTTGCAAAATCATCCTCTAGATATTTATGTTCGGTGCTGTGCATAAAATCGACTTGAGTTTTCTTGCCGTCCTCGCAGGTAAAGGTGCCCTCGCGCACCTGAATGTCCTCGTATATATCGTGCCACTCGGCGTCAAAGCAGAGCGCATTTATAAGGTACATAACCGTATCGGTTGGTATATCGCGGATTATTTCGGGAATCATTCCGTCGGTTTTTTCATTTACCCAGTCGTTTATAAGATTTTTGGTTTTACGGGAAAACTGTGTTTTATAAATCTCCGCGCCGTAATAGTCGGTATTGGTTTGCAAAAAGTCTTCATTGACCGTAAGACTGTCGTCGTCATTTATCCAGATAGAGTTTGCAAGGTTAAGTTTATATTTCTTATCCTGCGGCAGGGTGCTCATATACAGGTGCAAAAAGCTGTTAAGGCTGTCGGTATCTATACCAAAGGTGCTTTCCATTTCGGCTCTTGTTTCGCCGTCCGCGCCGTTTGCGGTCATAGCCAGTGCGCAAAGCACCGAAAGCGGCGAAATCAGTGTGTTTTTGCCATCCTCGGCGGTGGCTTTAAAAAGTCTTGCCGAAAAGTCTGTTACGGCCAGGTCAGCGGTGTCGTGGGCGATATTTGTTTCAACTTTTTGGGGTTTTATATTTTTTGTAAGGTCCTTCGCTGTGGCAAAATCGGTGCAGGCTGAAAGTGAGAATATAGTGCAGCTTAGCATTATAATGCTTAATAACATACTGAAAATGCGTTTCATAACTATTCACTCCAATCGGTGTCGGATATTTTCTTGGCGGTAATACTGTTTACGCCGTCAAAGCTGAATCCAACATAAACAATATCGCCTTCTCTTAATTCTATGGTATCCATTGGGGTGCCCTCGTCAACCGTAACGTTTAAAATGTGTCCTTTGTAAAGGTCGGCTCCGGGGAAGTCGCGCTCTACCGTGGCTATAAATCCAAAGTCGGTAATTTCTGATATTTTGAGTTTGATTGCGGCATAAACAAACGTACCGTTTACGTCATCGGATTTGTATTGGTCCGGGCGAGCCGCGCCGTTTGTTTTGTCGGTGCCTATGTCCATATCTGCCATTTCGTCCAAAGCGCTATAGTTTAAATTGCCGCGTGTGGGTAGGTGAGGCAGGAGTAAAACGCCGGTAACGGTTATAAACAAACACGCTGCGGCGGCTAACGACAAAAGCTTGTTTCTTCTTTTAACCGCTAAGGTTTTTGCATTAAGGGCATCGGATATAATTTTTCGGTCAAGATACTCTAACGAGTCTAAAATATTATCAGCGTTCAAACCGTGTATCCCTCGCTTTCAAGAAATTTCTTTAGTGCACAGCGTGTACGAAACAGCGTGCTCTTGGCTGCCGATTCGCTCATTTTGCAGCTTTTTGCCGCGCTTTTCAGCGGTTCAAAAAAGAAGTATCGCAGCACAAACAGGTTGCGTTCGTTTTGGTTAAGTGACAGTAAAAAGGCGTTTATTTTCTCACCCAGCGCCTCAAGGTCAAACCTTTCCGGCGTCAGGTCATCAGAGGATGCCACGTCCCCAAGCTCGCCAAGTGATAACACATACTCCGACGGTTTTCTTTTTTGCCTTTGCTTGCGGCGAAAAACGTCAATAGAAATTCTTCTGGCAAGCTTTGCCAGGTATGAGGACAAAATACTTGGACGGTGGGGAGGCATAGATTCCCAAGCCGCAAGGTATGTATCGTTTACACATTCGCGACTGTCCTCAACGTCATATAAAATGTTATAGGCGATTTTAATTAGATACTTTTCATACTTTTTGCGTGTTTCTTCAATAGCTGTTTCGCTTCGCAACCAGTAAAGCTCTACAATTTTTTCGTCCTGCATACTAAGCCCCCTTTATCGCCTTCATAAATATAACTCGTCAAAAAATTAAAAAGGTTTCAAAATTTTCCTTTTTTATTTTAACATATATAATTAAAAAATAAAACCCGACGAAGGTCGGGTTTTAAAATTAAAATTCTGCAGAACCGGTAGTTCTCGGGAAGGGAAGAACGTCGCGAATGTTGCCTATTCCGGTAACGTACATAACAAGACGCTCAAATCCAAGACCAAATCCCGCGTGGCGGCAGCTGCCGAAGCGGCGCAGGTCGAGATACCAGCTGTACTGTTCTTCCTCAAGACCTAACTCGCGGATACGCTCTTCAAGAAGCGCGAGACGCTCTTCACGCTGGCTTCCGCCTATGATTTCGCCGATTCCGGGAACCAAAAGGTCCATTGCGGCTACGGTTTTGCCGTCCTCGTTCATTCTCATATAGAAAGCCTTAATCTCTTTCGGATAATCGGTTACGAAAAGCGGTTTGCCGTAAACCTGCTCGGTTAAATAGCGTTCGTGCTCGGTCTGCAGGTCGCAGCCCCAGAACACAGGGTATGAAAACTGGTCTTTTGCCTTTTCAAGTATCTTTATAGCCTCGGTGTAGGTTACACGTGCAAAGTCCGAATCTATTATGCTCTTAAGGCGGGCGGTAAGACCGCTGTCAAAGTGTGCCTCAAAAAATTCAAGCTCGGTCTTGCAGTTTTCAAGAAGATAGCTGAAAACTGATTTAAGCATTGCTTCTGCCAACTGCATATCATCGGAAAGGTCGGCAAATGCAATTTCGGGTTCAATCATCCAAAATTCTGCCGCGTGACGGGTGGTGTACGAACGCTCTGCGCGGAAGGTGGGGCCAAAGGTATAAACCTTGCCGAAGGCGGTAGCCATACATTCAGCCTCAAGCTGTCCCGAAACGGTAAGAGAGGTGGGCTTGCCGAAAAAGTCTTCCGAATAGTCAACAGCGCCGTCCTCTGTGCGGGGAGGATTGTCGCAGTCAAGCGTGGTTACGTGGAACATTTCACCGGCACCCTCAGCGTCGCTTCCGGTAATAAGCGGTGTGTGGGCGTATATGAAGCCCTGCTCGTTAAAGAATTTGTGTATCGCATAGGCGCATGCCGAACGAACGCGGAACGCTGCTAAAAAAGTATTGGTGCGGGGGCGCAGATGCTGAATGGTGCGCAGATACTCAAGCGAGTGGCGCTTTTTCTGAAGCGGGTATTCGGGGGACGACTCGCCCTCTACGAAGGCCTCCTCTGCGTGCATTTCAAACGGCTGGCGCATTTCGGGAGTTTCTATAACCGTGCCCTTAATAACAACGGCGGCACCAACGTTCTGTGAAGTAATTTCTTTATAATTTTGGAGCTTGCCTTCCTCTAAAATAACCTGAAGTCCCTTAAAAGAGCTTCCGTCATTAAGCTCTAAAAAGGCAATGCTCTTAGATACTCTGATAGTTCTTACCCATCCGCAGACGGTAATACTTTTGCCGGCATATTGCTTAATATCGCCGTGCAGTCTTACAATTTCAACTTTTTCCATGTGTTTACACCTCATAGTATAACTATATATTGCCATTATAAGTGAAAAATATATTTAATTCAAGTAGAATTTGTAATTGATATAAATTTCATAATATAGTATAATTGTTTCACTATGTAATGGGAGATTTGATATGATAGATACACGGGAATTTTGTGCTCTGCGGGATAGAATTATAAAAAAAGATTTTTCCCGTATGAATGATATGCAGTTCAAGGCGGTAACCACCACCGAAGGACCGCTTTTAGTGCTTGCCGGTGCGGGAAGCGGAAAAACTACGGTGCTTGTTAATCGTATAGCCTGTATTATGCGGTATGGCAGTGCCTACGGTTCAAGCTTTGTGCCGGGGGGACTTAGTGAGGATGTAATTTCTGCGGGACAGGACTATTTAGATGGCAAAAGTGACACGCTTCCGCACTGTTTTTCGGTTTCTGCTCCGCGTCCGTGGGAAATTTTGGCTATCACCTTTACCAACAAGGCGGCAGGTGAGCTTAAAGAGCGTATCATAAAAATGCTCGGCGAGCCCGGAAACGACATCTGGGCGGGCACCTTCCACTCGGTCTGCGGTAAGATGCTGCGCCGCGACGCCGAAAGACTCGGATATACCTCGCATTTTTCAATATACGATACCGATGACTGCAAGCGTCTTATGAAGGAGACCCTTAAAGAACTTAATATCGAAGAAAAAATGTTGCCTGTAAAATCGGTGCTCTCGGCTATCAGCAGTGCAAAGGACGAGCTGCTCTCCCCCGGCGAGTTTGAAAAAACCGTAGGCAGCGATTTTCGTATGCAAAAAATAGCCAAAGCATATGACTTATATCAGCGCAAGCTTCACGAGGCAAACGCGATGGACTTTGACGATATGATATTCAACGCTGTGCGCTTGCTTGACGAAAATGATGACATACGCGAATACTACTGCTCAAAGTTCAAATACATAATGGTGGACGAGTATCAGGATACCAACCACGCGCAGTACGTTCTTTGCCGCCTTTTAGCGGAAGGATATAAAAATATCTGCGTCGTAGGCGACGACGACCAGAGTATCTACCGTTTTCGCGGTGCCACCATTGAAAATATTTTAAGCTTTGAAAACCAGTACGAAAACGCCGGCGTCATACGTCTTGAGCAAAACTATCGTTCAACCGGTACCATTCTGGATGCCGCCAATGCGGTTATTGCCAATAATAAAGGAAGAAAGGGTAAAAACCTTTGGACAGCGTCGGGCAACGGCGAAAAAATAGAGGTGTTTACCGCCGCAGATGATAGAGGCGAGGGAAAATATATCGCCGATAAAATACTTGACTTTGTTGCGTCTGGCGGCAGGTTTTCCGAAAACGCCGTGCTCTACCGTATGAACGCTCAATCGCGTTCGGTGGAAAACGCACTTGTGCGAAGCGGCGTTCCTTACCGCGTAATAGGCGGTACCAGGTTCTATGAGCGCAAAGAAATCAAGGATATAACCTCATACCTGAATATTATAAACAACAGCGACGATAACCTTCGTCTTACCCGAATAATAAACGAACCCGCCAGAGGAATAGGCAACACCACGCTCAGTAATGCAGCGTTGCTTGCCGAAACCGAGGGTGTGTCGCTTTACCAAATTGTGTCTAATGCCGAAAAATATCCGGCACTTTCGCGTGCGGCGGGCAAAATGAAGGAATTTGCCGCAATTATAGATGAGCTAAAGTCAGTAGCCGATACGCTTCCGCTTCACGAGCTTTTAGAACAGTTGCTTGAAAAGACCGGCTATATGCAGGCTCTGAAAGCGCAGGGTAAAGAGGCGGAGGACAGGGTAGAGAACGTCAAAGAGCTTATAACCAGTATCTATCAGTATGAGCAGGAAAATGAAATAGTAACGCTTTCAAACTATCTTGAGGATATTTCTCTTTTCAGCGATATTGATAATTACGATACCGAAGCCGATACGGTGGTGCTTATGACGCTTCACTCGGCAAAGGGACTTGAGTTTAACAACGTATATTTAATAGGACTGGAGGAGGGTATATTCCCCGGAAACCAGTCTATGTTCGGCAGTGAGGAGGATATAGAAGAGGAACGCCGTCTGGCATACGTGGGTATAACCCGTGCTAAACGTCGCCTTTATATAACAAACGCATATTGCCGAATGCTTTACGGAAGTACAACCCGCAACCAGCCTTCCCGCTTTTTGGAGGAAATACCCAAGGAATATTGCAACGTAAGCAAGGCTCCGTCGCTTTTGGCGTATTCGGGCGGTTATTCGCACGGATTTTTCGACGACGGTTATTCCGGCGGTGGACGTTCATCTTATTCTTCGGGTGGCAGTTTTGGCGGCGGATTTGGAACCGGCCCCTATAAAAAGGCCTCGTCCACAGCGGCGGCAAAACCCACGCCCAAACCCGCAGCGATTATTAACTATGCGGTTGGAGAGCGCGTAAAACATAAAACCTTTGGAGAGGGTATGGTGCTCAGTCTAACGCCTATGGGCAACGATACTTTGGTAGAGGTTGCTTTTGATTCGGTAGGAACAAAGAAGCTTATGTCAAACTTCGCAAACCTTACAAAAGTGTAATTCTCATTGATTTTTAAAAAATTTTTGGTATAATGAATGAAAGATAGGAGATGATGGCTATGCCCGGCAACGCCGCCGTAAAAAGTACTGCGCGTGCAGCGCTCGGTACGTTTTGGTTAAAAGCAATAGCGTGCACGCTTATTCTGCTTGCGGCAATCTTTACCGCCGTGTATGCCGAAACGGTGTTTTACACCGTCTGCGGTAAGGCATCGGCTGTCGTTACTATCGTTTTCACGGTTTTATTTACTTTTTTTGCTCTGTGCCCTCTCTTTTTGGGTGTGCTGCGATTCTTCTGGCGAAGCACTGCGGGCGCGGGCGATAATGTGACAAGCGTGTTTTACTATTTGTCCGACCTATCGTGTTATTTAAAAAGTCTTGCCTTTTTGGCATCCCTTCTCGGCAGGCTTGTATTGGTGGCTTTTTTCAGCTTCTTGCCGTTCATAACGGTAAAGGCGGTAATGGGCGCATCACTAAACTTTGCAACCGAACAGATAGGTTTTTACCTGCAGTTTTTGTCTTCGGTGTTCTTGGCACTTGGTTGGGTGTTTTTTATAATCTTTTCTGTAAGGCTTTATTTAGCACCGTCGCTTTTTGTGGGCTGTGAAGGTCTCGAGCGCGGAGAAATTATTTATCTTTCAAAGCTTTTAAGCCGTAGTTCTGCAGGTGCGTTTATTGTGCTGTGCTTCGGTATGCTGGGTTGGATACTGCTTTCGGTGTTCGGCGTTACAATGATTTATACAGTACCGTACATCATATCAGCATACGTCGTGCATTGCCGTTATGCTGTTAACCACTATAACCACAAGGTAAAAATAATGGGTGAAACCGATTTTCACGAGTTTCGAAGTGATTTTTAGAAAGGGTAGTGTAATATGAAGGAAAAGAAACTGTTGATCATAGCTGCAATTTTTGCTGCTATTGTTACTATATTTAATACGGTAGGTACCGTTTGCGATGCGTTCTTTTACAGTATGGACGACCTGCCCGAGGGTAATTTTGTAGAGTCGTAT
Source organism: Acutalibacteraceae bacterium (assembly GCA_045604625.1). GTDB lineage: Bacteria > Bacillota > Clostridia > Oscillospirales > Acutalibacteraceae > SIG589. The sequence goes on from JAZUOJ010000090.1 coordinate 29,334, forward strand.
GCGTCGCCCGACGGAAAAAACGAGGTTTCGGTTTATCTTGTTGACAATGCGCTGGGTACGGCTATCCGTTGTGACGTAACCTGCGACGGCGGCAACAAAAATATCTATTGGGTTACCGGCGTTGATAGCGCAAAGGTAACCTGGAAAAGCAACAGCCGCATTACTATAAACGGTGTTACCCTTGATATTGCGGAGGGTAGCTACGATTCACGTAAGGTAAACGAAGAACTGGACGATTTTTTGGAAAATAATATATTTTAAATCAAAGACCTTTGCGGCAAAGCGCAAGGGTCTTGCTACTTAGGGAGTTTTTTATGGTAAAAAACGAGGATATTAAACTCGAAATAACCGGTATGACAGGCGAGGGTAATGGAGTCGGAAAGCACGAGGGTATGGCGGTGTTTGTTCCGCTTACCACGCTTGGTGATACTGCAAGGGTCCGCATCCTTAAGGTTAAGAAGAACTATGCCTTTGGCAAGGTGGAGGAAATTTTAATTCCATCTGAATCAAGAATAGAAAACGACTGTCCTTCTTTTAAAAGCTGCGGCGGTTGTGTTTATAGGCATATAAGCTA
>JAZUOJ010000091.1:0-4684 GCA_045604625.1 Acutalibacteraceae bacterium
ACCGGCGAGCGTATACTCTGCCCCGTTAAAATAGCCATTAAACGCTGCGTTTTTGCTTTTGATTATACCGGTTATATCTGTAACTGCGCCGACAGTTAAGGCATCAGCAGGAAAGGACACGGTAAAATTTATCGTATCCAGCATTAATGCACCCTTAAGCACAGATTCAATTTCCAAAACCAAAGAGGCGTTTACATATTCGCAAAAATGCACCGAAAGCGTAAGGCTGCGGTCCTCAACCGACAGTCTGCACTCGCCGATTTCACCCTGCGGCAAAGCTGATGATATTTCCGTTATGTAATCGCCGAAAATATTTAAAAAGTTCCTTGTTGGCATTTACCATTCACCGTATTCATCTTTTATTTCATTAATTAGTGCCGAAAAAAGCTCGTCCTGCGGAACCTTGCGTATTATTTCGCCCTTTTTGAATATAAGGCCGCAGCCGTCACCGCCGGCGATGCCAATATCGGCTTCGCGAGCTTCACCGGGGCCGTTAACGGCACAGCCCATAATTGCAACGGTTATATTCTCGGGGAAACCGGAAAGCGCCTCCTCTACCCTGCCTGCAAGGCCGATTAAATCAACCTTGGTTCTGCCGCAGGTGGGACAGGACACAATGCGGGGGCCGAAAGACCTTAGTCCCGTTGCGGACAGAATGTCGCGCGCGGCCGCAACCTCTTTTACAGGGTCGTCGGTGAGGGACACACGTAAGGTATCGCCAATGCCGCGAAGCAAAAGTCCGCCTATTCCGGCAGCCGAACGCACCGTGCCCATTCGTGCCGTTCCTGCCTCGGTAACGCCGAGGTGAAGCGGATAAGGACAGCTTTCTGCCGCCAAAACATAGGTATCGTACATTATTTGTGTGTCAGAAGATTTAAGTGACAACACTATATCGTTAAAATCATATTTTTCGAGCAAAGAAATATGGTATTTGCCGCTTTCAACCAAAGCGGCGGGTGTCGGGGCGCCGTACTTTGCCAAAATCTCCTTCGGTACCGAGCCGGAGTTGACGCCGATTCTTATAGGCACGTTCTTGGCGCGGCAAGCATCGGCAACCTTTTTAACGTTTTCCTCGGCACCGATGTTGCCGGGGTTTATTCTAACCTTGTCTACGCCGGCGGCAACACTCTCAAGTGCCAGTCGGTAATCAAAATGGATATCGGCAACTATCGGCACGTCGACCGCATCTTTAAGCAGAGGTATAAGTTTAACAGTATGAGAATCGGGTACAGACACGCGTATGATTTCACAGCCTGCATCGGCAAGCGCCTTTGCCTGAGCTATATTACCCTCAAAATCGTGTGCGGGAGCGCAAAGCATTGACTGAATAAGGACGTCTGCGCCACCACCGAGCAGAAACTTTCCTACCTTTACCTGTTTTGTTTTGTTTCGCGTAAACATTATTTCACCACCAAAGTCCAAATATCCTTTGCCGTTATAATTACCATAAGCAATATAAGCAGCACAAATCCCGCAGTATGAACATATCCCTCATACTTTTCGGGTACGGGTTTGCGGAATATAAGTTCGATTATTATAAAGAGTAATCTACCGCCGTCCAGTGCGGGTAGCGGAAGCAGATTAAATATTCCAAGGTTTATTGTTATAAGCGCCATAATAGGCCAAAGTCCCGCAAGGCTCTGCTTTGCAACCGCGCCGATTGTAGCGGTTACACCCACAGGTCCCGAAACGGCAGAAATACCGTATTTGCCTGTGATTAAATCAAAAAGTGAAAACCATACGACACGCATATACGATGCGGTGGTCTTAAAGGTTTGTGATATAAAACTGCCAAAAGTTTTTTCAGCACCCTCAACCCAAAAATCTACCGCTACGTAATCAATACCTTCGGCAGTCTCGGTTGAAAATTTTACATCCTCCAGTTCAACCTTTTTTCCATCGCGCAGCACCACCATATCGAGCGTTCCATCCGAAACGCCGGTAAAGGTGTAGCTTAGGTCATAGGTTGTAAAGACGCGCCTGCCGTCAACCTCAAGTATGGTATCCCCCACCTGCAACCCGTGGTTACTGCTAACCGCGTTTTGTGAAAACTCGGCTACTGTGGTGGTAGTAAACTTCTCCTGAGGTATAAGGGTTGCACCGATTATTATAAGTCCCAAAACCAGGTTCATAAACGCGCCCGCTACTATAACAATTGCGCGTTGCCAAGCTTTTTTATTACAAAAAGCGCGTCCGTCGGTGCTTTGTTCGTCCTCGCCCTCCATTGCGCAATAACCGCCAAAGGGTATTAAATTTATTGAATACAGCGTTTCACCGCGTTGCCATTTTATAAGCTTCGGTCCAAAGCCTATTGCAAATTCATTAACCTTTATACCCACCGATTTTGCCGCTATGAAATGTCCGAGCTCGTGTATAAGTATGAGCATAAGGAACATTATAACCGCAACCGCGTATGGCCAGACCGAAGATAAGAACGAGATAATATAAATCACCTGCTTAAATTATATGTTTGATAGTACTATTTCGCGTGCTGCCTTATCAGCAGCAAATACATCCTCTAGACTATATTTTTTTACATCCGGCTGTGCTTCGTACGCCTTTTGTACCAGCTCGCCTATCTGTAAAAATCCGATTTTACCGTCTAAAAACAGTCCTACCGCCGCCTCGTTAGCGCCGTTTACCGCTGCCGTTTTCAGCCCCCCATCGCGAGACGCCTTTATACAAATATCAAGGCACTTAAAGGTTTCGGTATCGGGGTGCGAAAACGTAAGGGTACCGATGTCAGCGAGTGAAAGCTTTCCACACGGGCATTCTACTCGCTCGGGATAGGTTATTGCATACTGTATCGGCAGACGCATATCCGCCGTACCAAGTTGAGCAATTACGGCACCGTCGCGCAATTCTACCGCAGAATGAATAATACTCTGACGGTGTACCAGCACCTCTATATCATCTGCAGAAACCGAGAATAAATGCGCGGCCTCGATAACCTCGAGTCCCTTGTTCATAAGTGTAGCACTGTCTATTGTTATTTTTCTTCCCATACTCCAGTTGGGATGGTTTAGTGCATCCTCAACCGTAACATTCGAAAGTTCACTCGTCGTTTTTCCAAAAAACGGTCCGCCGGATGCGGTCAAAAGTATTTTTGCGAGTGAACCCTCGGGCACGCCCTGAAGGCACTGGAATATGGCAGAATGTTCGCTGTCTACCGGAAGAATTTTTACATTCTTTTCCCTTGCCCTGCTCATCACGAGGTCGCCTGCGGTAACAAGCGACTCCTTGTTTGCGAGGGCCAGAGTTTTTCCTGACTCGATTATCGCCATAGTGGAACGCAGTCCCGCTATGCCGACGATAGAATTTAGCACTATTTCTGCATCGCCGGCCGTTGCGGCGGCAAGAATACCCTCTTCACCCGATACTACGCGGGTGTTTGTATCCTTTAGCGCTATGCGAAGCTTATCTGCCGCAGACTCGTCAGCGACTGCAACAAGCGGAACGGAAAATTCGCGTGCCTGCTCCTCCAGCAGCTTTATATTGCTGCCGGCGGCCAAGGCGGCTATCTTCATTCCGCCCTCACGCGCTACGCAAAGGGCCTGTGTGCCTATTGAGCCGGTAGAACCGAGCACAGAAATCGTTTTCATATTAAAAATACCTCTATATATTTATAATAAAAAGGGTGTAAATTAATGAGTAAAAAACCGGTGCTATGAGCAAAACGCTGTCAAAACGGTCAAGCACTCCGCCGTGGCCGGGCATTATGTTGCCATAATCCTTAATTCCGCTGTGGCGCTTGATATAAGATGCGCTTATATCTCCCACCATACCGAGCACCGAGAAAATCGGTGAGGTGAGCGTTAATATCCAAAATGCCGAATCACCGAAGGTAATTCCCTCTATAAGGCAAGCTACTGCTATTGACAACATACAGCCGACTATTCCGCCAACAGCGCCCTCAACCGTCTTTTTGGGGCTGAGCGCGGGACAAAGCTTGTGTTTTCCTAAAAATACTCCTGTAAAATATGCAAAGGTATCACTACACCAAGCAAACAGGAACACCAGCAGAAATGCAAACATACCAAAATTTCTTATCAGCTTGTCAAGGCAGGCAAAAGAAAATGCCAAAAACAGCGGATATGCCTGCGCAGCCGCAAGTTCTACAGGTGAAGTCTTTTCATGAATAAAAAGCGAAATCGTAAGCAATATTGCTACATAAACGAAGTACACAAGGACGGCCTGTTTATCAAGTTCAAAAGAAAACATAAACACGGCGCCTGCTGAAAAAATCATAGCAGGTACGGTTATTAGCTTGTTTTTTACGATTTTTGTGTTGTTTAATATCTCGTAGGTTGCTATGGCTGCCAAGGCTGCAATAGCTATAGTAAGTATGATGGGATAAAACGTATCAAGTACAAGGTTGGTGCTTAAAACCAGTATTGCCACAAAAAGCAGCACACCGACCACGGCCGATATTATTCTTGTTTTCATCTCTATACTCCTCCAAAACGACGATTTCTTTCGGCAAAGCTTTGAAGCGCCTGTTCAAGATGGCGCGGGGTAAACTCCGGCCAGAGAACGTCAGAAAACCAAAACTCTGCGTATGCCGACTGCCAAATTAGATAGTTTGAAAGGCGGTATTCTCCGCTGGGTCTTATAATAAAATCAGGGTCGGGCTGAGAGTGGGTATAAAGGTGATTTGAAATAGTATCCTCGGTTATATCCTCCG
>JAZUOJ010000092.1:0-5084 GCA_045604625.1 Acutalibacteraceae bacterium
TGACAAGTTCGTAATTGACCCCGATAAGTGTGTTGACTGCGGTTCTTGCGCAGCCGGATGCCCTGTTGAGGCTATCTCTGCTGAATAATAGTAGACTACATAGCAAAGGGTGTGGCGTACCACACCCTTTTTGCTTGCAAAAAAGGAGAAGTAAAAAATGGAAAAGACTGTTTTGGTAGAAATCTCTGCCCGTCACCTTCACGTAACACGTGAACATCTTGAGGTGCTTTTCGGCAAGGGACATACCCTCACAAACAAAAAGGACCTTTCCCAGCCCGGCCAGTTCGCCTGCGAAGAAAAGGTTAAAATAGTAGGCCCCAAGGGTACGCTTAACGCATCTATTTTAGGACCCGAGCGCCCCGAAACACAGGTTGAATTATCCCTGACCGACGCCCGTACCATCGGTGTTACAGCACCGGTAAGAGAGTCGGGCGACGTAGCAAACAGCGGAGCATGCAAGCTTGTAGGTCCCTGTGGCGAGGTTGAGCTTACCACCGGTGTAATAGCTGCAAAGCGTCATATACATATGACCCCGGACGATGCTGCAAAGTATTCTCTGTCTGATTCTCAGGTAGTTAAGGTTTCGGTAAAGACCGAGGGCAGAAGCCTTGTATTTGACGATGTTGTTGTAAGAGTAAGTCCTAAGTACGCACTTGCTATGCACATTGATACCGACGAGGCAAATGCAGCCGCCGTTCCCGGAAGCTGCACAGGTATAATTCTTGACTAATAATCTGGGACTATATATCCACGTGCCGTTCTGCGAGAGCAAATGCAATTACTGCGATTTTTACTCCTTTGCAGCAGACCGCGACACGATAGACCTTTACACGCTAAAGGTTCAAGATGAGATAAAACGATGGGGCGTGCGTGTAGTACGCCCCATTGATTCGCTGTACCTTGGCGGTGGAACACCGTCGCTTTTGGGCGGCGAAAACATTAAAAAAATTGTCGGTACCGTGCGAGACACTTTTTCACTTTGCAGTGATGCCGAAATTACTCTTGAAGCCAACCCCGCCGATGATTTAATGGAAACGTTATCGGTTGCCGCACAGGCGGGGGTTAACCGACTGTCGCTGGGCGTACAGTCGGGGATTGAGAGCGAGCTTGAAATGCTGGGACGCCGCCACAAAAACAGCGACGTTGTTCGCACCGTGCAAGAAGCGCGTGATGCGGGCATAAACAATATATCTATGGACCTTATGATAGGTCTTCCAAACAGCAGCATAGATACGGTTAAACAGTCGCTCGATTTTATTTTAAGCCTTTGCCCGAATCACATTTCTGTATATATGCTTAAAATTGAGCAGGGAACACCGTTTTATAAAAATACTCCGCCCCTCATAGGCGAGGACGCGGAAAGCGAGCAATATCTTTTTGTCGCAGAGTATCTAACAAAGCGTGGATACGGGCATTACGAAATTTCAAATTTTGCAAAACCCGGCTATGAAAGCCGACATAACAATAAATATTGGAACTGCGATGAATATATAGGAATAGGTCCTGCGGCACATTCGTTCTTGGCGGGACGCCGTTTCTATTATGAGCGCAATATAAATAAATTTTTAGCGGGCTCACCCACCGTAGACGATGGTGCCGGCGGCGATAGCGACGAATATATAATGCTTCGTCTGCGACTGCGAAAGGGACTTGAGTTTTCGGAGTACCAAAACCGCTACGGAGCGTTTCCGAAGGAAAAAATTGATACCGCAGAAAGGCTGCAAAGCCTTGGTCTTTTAACGCTGAGTGATAATGGTATAGCCTTGACAGATAAGGGCTTTTTGGTATCAAATGCAGTTATAGGAGAGTTTGTATGAGAAGCTATAAAATCCATCTAATCCGCCACGGAAGCACCGAGGCTAACAAGGCGGGAAGATACATAGGTTGCGGCACCGATTTGCCGTTGTCCGGCGAAGGCAAGCGTGAGATAAAAGCGCTTAAAGAGGATTATAAATATCCGTCGGTTCCGCTTGTTTTCTCTAGTCCTATGCTTCGTGCAACCGAAACCGCTAAAATTCTTTACCCCGGCAAAGAGGTTATAACGGTTGACGGAATGAAGGAATACGATTTTGGCGAGTTTGAGGGAAAAACCGCAGCCGAGCTTGACGGCAGACCCGATTACGCCGCGTGGGCGTCGGGACAAATGCCCTCGCCTCCGGGCGGTGAATCTTCAAAGGACTTCACAGCGCGCGTTGTGCTCGCCCTTAACGAAATTGTAAGACGTATGATGGCGGAAGAGGAACACGAAGCTGCCGTTATAATGCACGGCGGCGCTATTATGATGCTGCTTGCCGCCTGCGGTCTTCCGCAGCGCAGAATGGTTGAGTGGACAAGCGAAAACGGTATGGGATACACAATTCTCGTAACCCCGTCGCTTTACCAAAAATCCGGCATTGTCGAAGTAATAGATTTAGTACCCTCGGAGGAATAAAGTGCGAAAGTATAAGGGCATAATTTTTGATTTTAACGGCACGCTCATTTTGGATGATGAACTGCATTTTAAGGCGTGGCAGCGTCACGCAAAGGAACTTGACGTCAATATATCGGCAGACTTTTATTTTGCCAATATGCACGGTAGCACGAACGAGCTTATCTACGAGCTGTTCTACCGAAAACCCATACCGGATGAGCTTGTTGGCGTGTTTGGAAATCAAAAGGAAATATATTATCGTGAAATGTTTAAAGAAAACCCGCCGCCAATGGCTAAGGGCGCAAAAGAGTTTATTGACTTTTTGAACGATTACAATATTCCGCACGCAATAGCAACCTCGTCAGAAATAAGTAACGTTAACTTTTTCAAGGAGATTTATAACCTTGAAAAGCTGTTCGGGGAGAATATAACCTACAATGACGGAACACTTCGCGGCAAACCCTATCCCGATATTTATCTGCGCGCTGCAGACAAGCTGGGAATATGCGCTGACGAGCTTATAACGGTAGAAGACTCGGCATCCGGCGCAAAGGCGTGTAAGGCTTCGGGTTCACCGCTTGTTATAGGAATATGCCCGCGCGACAAGGGAAAATTTGTCGGTGCCGAAAACACCGATATGGTAATTACCGATTTTACGGAACTGGATTATAAAAATTTATTAGAGTATTAAAGGGGAGAGTTAAGTGGCTGCAGTAGCTAAAGCACACAAAAAGTCTGACGTTAATATGACGTCGGGCAGCATAGTAAAGCATCTGTTTATGTTTGCGCTGCCGCTACTGGCGGGTAACCTTTTTCAGCAGTTATATAATACCGTTGATACCTGGGTAGTAGGTAACTTTGTAAGCAACGAGGCGTTTTCGGCGGTTGGCTCTGTAGCACCCGTTATAAATATGCTTATCGGCTTTTTTAGCGGGCTTGCTACCGGTGCGGGTGTTATCATTTCTCAGTACTACGGCGCGGGCAGGGAAGACAAGGTTCGCGACACGGTACATACCGCATCCGTAATGACGCTCGTTTTGGGCGTGTTTTTTACCGTGCTGGGACTATTGATGGTGCCTCTAATGCTTAACATTATGGCACCGCCCGATTCGGTCATTCCGGAGGCTAGAAAATATCTTAATATCTATTTCATAGGTATGATGGGACTTATGGTTTACAATATGGGTTCGGGAATTATGCGTGCCGTTGGCGACTCCAGACGTCCGTTTTATTATCTCGTTGTGTCTGCGGTAACCAACACCGTGCTCGACCTTTTATTTGTAATTAAATTTAATATGGGCGTTGCCGGTGTTGCCTGGGCAACCGTTATAGCACAGTTTTTGTCTGCTATTTGTGTAACGGTAGATTTGTTGCAGTATAAGTCCTGCGTGCGAATTATTCCGCGCTGCCTTAAAATTGATTTTAAAATTCTAGGCAACATTATTTCGGTGGGCATACCTGCGGCGCTTCAAATGGCAATAACCGCTTTTTCAAACGTATTTGTCATGCGCTATATAAACTTTTTCGGCGCCGATTGTATGTCGGGTTGGACGGCATATATAAAACTCGACCAGTTTATGATGCTGCCGGTCCAGTCTATCTCGCTGTCGGTTACCACCTTTGTTGGTCAAAACCTTGGTGCAGGAAATGTTGACCGCGCCAAGCGGGGTGTAAATACCGGATTGATTATATCCCTTATACTGAATATACTGCTTATGATACCTCTCGTCGCGTTTGCTCCCCAACTTACGGCCTTCTTTAACGATAAAGCAGAGGTTATCGAATACGGCACCAGATTCTTGCGTTGGATATCGCCGTTCTATGTAACTATTTGTGTAAACCAGGTTTATGCCTGTGCCCTGCGCGGTTCGGGCAACAGCCGCACACCGATGATAACAATGATAGCGTCGTTTGTAGTGTTCAGACAAATATATCTTTATATAATGTCAAACTTCATTTCAAACACGGTAATACCTATCGCATTTGCCTACCCCGCCGCATGGATAGTATGCAGCACGGCAATAGCCGTTTACTACCACAAGGTAGGAATAGAAAACAAAAAACAAATGGATATAATAAGAGAATAAAAAACAGTGAGCGCCGCCAAAAGGCAACGCTCACTGTTTTTTATGGAGCAACAATACCAAAGTGCCAACTATTTGGTCGAGTCGCAAATTTTAAATTAGCACAAGACTTTAGAACGGATTGGGTGTCGAGCCTCTCGACTGGAGGTGAGGGGAATTTTCCGGCGCAACGCGCCTATCGCACCGCAGGCGGCTTGCCTACCTCGGCGAAAACAGTCCACCGGACTGTTTTCTTCCGCTTACGCTCCCTCCTTGTTCGATTCCCCGCTTAATACAAAAGAAAAAACAGAGGACGATACCTATTGGCACCGTCCTCTGTTTTATTGGTGGAGTTTCGCTACTCAAATCCGAACTATATGGTCGAGTCGCTAATTTTAGGTTAGCACAAGATTTTAGAACGAATTGGGTGTCGAGCCTCTCGACTGGTGGAGGCGAGGGGAATTTTCTGTCGCAGGCGGCTTGCCCACCTCGGCGAAAACAGTCCACCGGAATGTTTTCTTCCGCTTACGCTCCCTCCTTGTTCGATTCCCCGCTTAATACAAAAGAAAAAACAGAGGACGATACCTATTGGCACCGTCCTCTGTTTTATT
>JAZUOJ010000093.1:0-5679 GCA_045604625.1 Acutalibacteraceae bacterium
TTCGGTCGATTCAACGTAAGCCTTGTGCTTAATCCAAATGGAGAGCTTGTAGTCGGTGTTTTTCTTAAGCGTTACCTCCTGCTGGCTGCGGCAGCCGGGAGAGTGCAAAAGAAGACTCTTGTTTCCGCTGTGAATGTCCTCGGGTGCGGCTTCGCGGAAGGGAAGATAGTTGTGCATTGTAAAGCCGTCAAGCCATTCGTCTACGTGCTTTTCTTTAATTGCCCATTCGGTAAACCACGGACGGTTAGACATACCCTCCTGCGGGCCTAAAAGCTTAATTTTATCGCGCTTGCCGTCGGCAACGAGCTTTAGGTGTGCTGCGTGTGCACAGTCATACCAAACGTCGCGGTATTTCGCGTTTTCATAAGGAAGCGAGGGGCAGATGTTTTCATTAGGCTCGGTGAAAAGGCAGAAATATTTAATGTTATCAAGTCCGCGCTTTTCGATAAGCTCGGTATATACGTCGCTTACCCACTGGGCGTAGCCGTCAACCGCAGCCTGCCAGTTGTCCTTATTTGTAAAGGGGCAGGGGCCCATGTGCCAGTCGCCCATAAGGTCGCCTACGTTCCACCAACCGGTGTTAATAGCTATTTCAATTCCGCGTTCTTTAAGACGGCGAGCCCAGTTGTAGAAAATGGTGCTGCGCTCGTTATCCCAGTCCCAGGTGTTTGTTTCAGGGTCCCAGGCGTACCAGGTGAAATAGGTGCGTACAACCTTTACGCGCAGTTCGGCTGCGCGGTCGGCCTCAAGTATGCACTGTTCTTCGGTATAAACGCGGTCCGCGTCGTCGGGCATTCCTGCAAAGCCGTGCAAAACGGCGCCGAGCCCGCAAAAGTTATCCTGCACAGGGTTGTTTAAATCAGCTTTTAAATGAACCATAGATTTTACCTCCGTCCTTTTCCTTACATAATTATAAGCAAATGCGTAAAAGGAGCATTATAAAAAAGAATTTTTATAATAAACAGTCCCGTAAGACGAGCGTGTTTACTGTTTTAAAGATTAGTCGTTAAGGGTCGTGTAAACGGCAACACTCATAGCGGGCAGGGTGTCCTCAATTGTGTCGGAAACATCTGCAAAGGTTTTGTCAATTCCCGGAAGAGTTGCGGTTTCGTCCGGAACGATAGTCGCCGAGTCATAAAGGTGACGGTAGAAAGTGCGGTCAAAGCAGGCATTAACGTTTATCTGTATATCCTGCGTTTTTCTGCTGTAGTTTACAACGGTTATGGTGTAGTTGCCGTCGGGCAGCTTGTTTATGTTCATAACAACGCGCTCAGGTGACAGAGTTGTGCCCGCATAGCAACAGGTGCCTTCGCCGCCTGTATAACGTGAAACAAGTCCCCAGGAATAATATGTAGGATGGGGCACGAGCGTCTTATTAAGCACGGGTGCGATACCGTGAATATGAACACCGTCCTCAAATGCATCGGGTGAATTTGTATGGTTGTTTGGCCACTGCTGGTCGAAAAGCGTCCACATAAAGGAGCACTTTCCGCCTCCGTTCATCTGCGCTACCTGACCGAGCGACATATAAACGCCGTGTTCGGGGTCGCTTTTACTATCAAAGGATACGTTATATTCGTCGTGCCAGTACTCACTCTTGAGGTGTTGCGGAAGAATGCGAATAGAATCTTTCTCCATAGAAAGCCAGTTTTCATAGGCGTCGGTGCAGAGGTATCTGCCCCAGAGTACGTACCAATGGTTACAACACTCGAAACTGGGGTCTTTAAGAAGCTCCTTGCCTGTTGCGGTCTCGCGGAGATTAAAGTCGTCGCAGTAGAGTGAAAGTCCGTTTGCAAGCAGGAAAGGCAGTCCGTTCCAGAGAGAATCCTTGATGCCGTCGGCACGCTTCATATTAGAGAACAAACCTACCGTGAGCTTTTCGTGTTCACCTGAATTAAAGGAAAACTCAAACTTCTTCCAGTCCTCCTCAATTTCGTTTGCGGGAACGGTCATAGTAAAGACAGAATCTCTCATTTCACAGTAGTGGGTGAAATAATGCCAAAAAGAGCCCTCAGAAAAGAGACCAAACATAACCGAGCTGTCCTCGGACACGGGAATGTTTTTCTTTGTCTTTATCCAAACGCTGGCGGTGTAGTCGGTGTTTTTCTTGAGTGTTACGTCCTGCTGCAGACGAGCGCCTGCAAACGGGAATATTACCGCCTTGCTGCCTGAGTGAACGTCCGATTTCGGAACGCTGTCAAACTGCAGATAATTGTGCATCGAAATTCCGTCGAGCCACTCGGCTGCATCGGTTTCGTTAAGCGCCCATTCGGTAAACCAAGGGCGGTTAGCCATACCCTCCTGCGGGCCTAAAAGCTTTATCTTATCGCGCAGTCCCATACGGACGAGCGTATCGTTCGCTGCCTTGGCACATTTATACCAGCTTTCGCGGTAGTTGCGTCGTACCTCTTCGTTTGGAAATTCCTTTAACGGACATTCGTTAGGCTCGGTAAACAGCGCAAAATATTTAACGTTTGTAAATCCGCGCTTTATTATTATTTCTTCAACGTTGGCGGCCACCCAGTCTGCGTAGTTTTGGATGGTTTTATCCCAGTCGCCTTCGACGTAAAAGGGGCAGGGACCGGCGTGGTAATTTCCCATAAGGTCGCCTATATTCCACCAGCCTGTATTGAGAACGACTGTTATACCCGCTTTTTTCATTCTTTCAAGCCATTTATATACGACAGTCATGCGCTCGTTATCCCAATCCCAGGTGTTTGTATCCTTGTCCCAGGCATACCAGGAATAATATCCGCGAACAACCTTAACGCGTAAATATGCGGCGCGTGCGGCTTCTAATTCGCACTGTTCCTCGGTGTATACGCGGCCTGCGTCGTCAGGCATGCCTGCAAAGGGATGGTATATTGCGCCCAATCCCAAATAGTTTTCTTGAACAGGGGAGTTCATATCGGCTTTTAAGGTTATCATAATATTCTGCCTCCTTTTTGTGCAGTATAGCATTCCGGTCAAAAAAAGTAAATGCAGATATCGAAACAATATACACAAAACGAAACTGAAACCGAAAATTTTGTTAAAAAACACGGCGGCCAAACGGCCGCCGTATACATTATATATTTATTAGAACCATTCCTCGCAAAATTCGGGCACGCGGGAAAAATCGGTTTTTCGGTGCGATAACAGCCAGTCCATAAGGTCGGTTTCGCGGTAGGCGTAATCTATGCCGTCGTTGTGCTCAAGTCCCGAAAGAGATATAAGCTCGGCCTTTCCGCCTCGCTCGTTTACTCCGTTTACCATAATTTCCGAATTTATGTATTCTACGCAGGTGTCGGCCGTGCCGTGATAGGCGCGAACAGGAATGTCCTTCAGCTTGCCCGAGCGCCAGGCGACGCCGCCCCCCGCAACGGGAGCAATGGCGGCAAAGGTTTCGGGGTAGCACATAGCCGTTTCCCACGTGCCGTATCCGCCCATTGACGAGCCGGTAAGCAAAATGCGGTCACGTTTTATGCCGTATTCGGCTACTACCGAGTCTATAATTTCTTTAAGGTCGGCAACCACGTTGTTCCATATAAAAGGTGCGGGACACTGGGGACACAGTACAACCGCGGGATATTCGCGTCCCTCGTTTAAAAGTCTGGCAAGTCCGTGACGGAAAAGGTGTTCCCACTTGTCGCCACGTTCGCCCGCACCGTGAAGATAAACTATAAGCGGTAAATCCTTTACGTCGTCGGGGAAGTAGACGAGGTAGTTCATTTTGTATCCGTCTTTCTTTTCGTACACTTTTCTGTTCATTATTACACGCTCCGCAGAAGTTATATATATAGTATAGCATAGCAGTTATATAAAAACAACGAAAAGCTGGAAATAACATCCACAAAAAACAGCAAAAATAATACTTGTATAACACAACAATATGTGGTACAATACTTGGGCGTCACTCAAGATATTGTGTGAAGGAGGTATAAAATGGTAATTCACGGACTACAGAAGATGACAATGCTTGATTTTCCCGGCAAGGTTGCGTGCACGGTGTTTACGGCAGGCTGTAATCTGCGCTGTCCCTTTTGCCACAATGCCCGCTTAGTAACCCATTGTGAAGCAGAGGATAGACTCTCCGATGCCGAGGTGCTGGCATACATAGAAAAGCGTAAGGGCCTGCTTGAGGGTGTTTGCGTCACGGGGGGAGAACCGTTGCTTCAGCCCGACATAGCCGATTTTCTTGCAAAGATTAAGGCGCTCGGACTTGCCGTTAAGCTTGACACAAACGGTTGTTTCCCGGAAAAACTTCGCGCACTTGTCGAAGAGGGACTGGTCGACTACGTGGCAATGGATATTAAAAACTCGCCTTTGGAGTATGCGAAAACCGTCGGCGTAGAAAATTTTGATATTTCGCCTGTCGAGCAGAGCAAAAACTTTTTACTCTCGGGCGCGGTTGACTACGAATTCCGCACAACCGTAACGCCCGAACTTCACACGGCACAGTCGGTAGCCGAAGCAGCAGACTGGATAAAAGGTGCAAAACGCTATTTTCTTCAGGGCTTTGTAGATTCGGGCGACCTCATTGACGGCAGTTTTACCTCTCCTTCAAAGGAGTTTATGAAAGAGTTACAACAAAAGGCTATACCTTTTGTCAGAAATGTAGAATTGCGTGGTGTGTGACCACAAGATATAGTTTTTGTGCTTGACACTAAATACAGTATATGGTATGATATGCAAGCACTAAATAATGGGAACAAATCGCAAAGAAAAAACTAAAAAGAAAAGGGGAAAGAGAATGTATCAAGTAGTTAAAAGAGACGGACAGGTAGTAGATTTCGACCTGTCAAAGATCGGCGCAGCGATCGAAAAAGCATTTGACGCCTGCGAACGCGAATACAACAAAGACATTATTGATTTTCTTGCACTGAAGGTAACAGCAGATTACGAGCCCCACATTAAAGACGGACAGATTGCCGTTGAAAAAATTCAGGACAGCGTAGAAACCGTACTTATCAAGTCGGGCTACGATGATGTTTCAAAGGCATACATCCTTTACCGTAAACAGCGCGAAAAGGTTAGAAACATTAAGGGCACGTTCCTTGACTATAAGGAAATAGTAAACAGCTACGTTAACATCACCGACTGGCGTGTTAAGGAAAACTCCACCGTTACCTATTCGGTAGGCGGACTTATCCTTTCAAACTCGGGTGCCATAACCGCAAACTATTGGCTTTCCGAAATATATGATGAAGAAATTGCAAAGGCTCACCGCAACGGTGATATGCACCTGCACGACCTTTCTATGCTTACCGGTTACTGTGCCGGTTGGTCTTTAAAACAGCTCATTCAAGAAGGTCTCGGCGGTGTTCCGGGCAAGATTACCTCTTCCCCCGCAAGCCACCTTGCAACCCTCTGCAACCAGATGGTAAACTTCCTCGGTATTATGCAGAACGAATGGGCAGGCGCACAGGCTTTCTCGTCGTTTGATACATATTTAGCACCTTTTGTAAAGGTTGATAACCTTTCTTATGATCAGGTTAAGAAGTGCATTGAGTCGTTTGTTTACGGCGTAAACACACCCAGCCGTTGGGGTACTCAGGCACCCTTCTCCAACATAACCCTTGACTGGACCGTTCCGGCCGACCTTGCTGAGCTTAACGCTATTGTAGGCGGCAAGGAAATGGACTTCAAGTACAAGGACTGCAAAAAAGAGATGGATATGATAAACAAGGCGTTTATCGA
>JAZUOJ010000094.1:0-21193 GCA_045604625.1 Acutalibacteraceae bacterium
TGTTTCAAAAACTACAAGGCCGCAAACAAGTCCCAAAAGCAGCAGTAACACAAATGCAAACGAAAACTTATCCATATTCTTATAGTTTTTGGCTATAAGGTGGGAAAACAGTAAAATTATTGCAAACTTGCCTATTTCTGAGGGCTGGAACTGTATAGGGCCTATTGTTATCCAACGATGAACGTTAGCAATAGGCGGAAACGCATAAACTATTGCCAAAAAGAATATGGCAGCCGCATAAATCGGGAAAGCAAATCTACGGTAAACGTGATAATCAATTTTAGAAGCCAGCAGCATTACTGCCACACCGGCAATTGCAAATAAAAGTTGACGTGAAATGAATCTAAAACTGTTTCCGTAATATGTCAACGCATAGGAATGGCTTGCAGAAAACAGCATTATAAGACCGGCAACCAGCAGTACCATAGTAAGGCTGAAAAAGCCAATATCAAATTTTCCGGATAAAAACACCTTGCTATCTTTTAACTGTTTTGTCTTTTTAGCCATAATACCGTTTCCCTCCTAAACTTCTATGCAAAAACTGCAAGAAGTACCGAAATAATTCCGAAAACCAGCGCAACCGCTGAAAATACAAATACTATTTTTTCCTCATTCCAACTACACATCTCAAAGTGATGATGTATTGGAGTCATTTTAAATACGCGCTTTTTTGTTCTTTTAAAGTATGCTACCTGAATAACTACAGACAAAGCTTCACAAAGATACACAATGCCTATAAGCAGAAGAAGTATGGGTTTTCCGCTGCAAAAACTGAGTCCAACAACGGCGCCACCCAAAAACAGCGAACCGGTATCTCCCATAAACATCTTTGCAGGGTGTGAATTCCATACCAAAAATCCAACGCAAGCGCCCGCAAAAGCGGCCGATAATACATTTGCACTATGCAAGCTCATAACGCCTGTTATAAGCATAAAAATACAGCAAACGATCAGTGTGACCGAGCTTGCAAGACCGTCTATACCATCGGTTAGATTTACAGCATTTACAAAGCCGTAAACGAAGAACAGAGCAACAACCCAAAACAGAAGTCCTGCCCCTTTTGTAACGCTGATTTCGCCCAGGAAAGGCAGCCAGGTAGTCTTTACACCGCAAAGTGCAAGCGTAACAAGATACGATGCCGACACAAACAGCTGCAAAACAGTTTTTTGACGTGCCGTAAGGCCTAGGTTTCGCTTTTTTACAACCTTAATATAGTCATCCATAAATCCAATTACACCCATAGCCAGAGCAAGACCGACACCGGCCAGCATAATGTGGAATTTGTTTGTCTTTACCTCATCCGACAGATTAGCTTTTGTAATCATAGAAAAAGCATATGTAACAGAAAGAGAAAGAATAGTTCCGGCTATCATAATAATGCCGCCCATAGTGGGTGTTCCCTGCTTACTGTTATGCCATTTCGGTCCTTCATCACGAATAGTTTGACCAAATTTCAGTCTTTTTAACATCGGTAATACGGGTATTCCCAACGCTGCTGTGATTATAAAAGCAGCCAAAGCCGCAATTACAGGAGAAAAATCTGCCATACTTAACACTCCCTCAATGCTTCTGCAACAACCTCGCGCTCATCAAGATGAATGACGCCGGTGTTTAGAATTTGATATGTTTCATGTCCCTTGCCGGCAAGAACGATAATATCGCCCTTCACAGCATTCTTAACCGCATATTTTATTGCGTCTATGCGGTTTGTAATAACCTTGTACGGTGTTGTAGTACCCTTCATACCCTCAACAATGTCAGCGATTATTACGTCCGGATCCTCGGTGCGAGGATTATCACTGGTTACTATAACAAAATCAGCCAATCTCGCAGCAATACTGCCCATTTGAGGACGTTTAGTCTTATCGCGGTCACCACCGCAACCAAACACAGCTATTAGCCTGTTTTTTTCACACTCGCGGAAGGTAGACAGAATATTCTTTAACCCATCGGGAGTATGAGCATAATCGATAATTACGGTGAAATCTTTTCCGGTAGGTACAACCTCTGCCCTGCCTTTGACACCCGCGAGGAGTGAAAGTGAGCGCGAAATTTCACCAAGCGGTAACCCTAGCTTAAGCGCGGAACAACACGCGCACATAGAATTATAAACCGAAAATCTTCCGCCGGTGGATAGCCGTATTCTGGCTATGGTACCAAAACCGACAAACTCATATTCTACCCCGTCGGGACGATAATATATGTTTTTCGCTGTATACGTTGCATCATCGTTTTGTGCGGAATACGTGATTATTTCGCATTTGAGGCCATCGCAAAGCTCCTTCGCCCAGGCGTCATCTGCATTTATTATTGCAGTTTTGCACATACTGAAAAGCTTTTTCTTGGCGGCCAGATAGTTATCCATCGTTTTGTGATAATCAAGATGATCTTGCGTGAGATTAGTAAACAGGGCAAGCTCGAAACTGAGTCCTTGCACTCTGCCCTGATCAAGCGCGTGCGACGATACCTCCATTATTACGTGGGTGCATCCCGACGCCTTCATTTTTGCAAAAAGCTCCTGCAATTCGTATATTCCGGGTGTTGTATTTTTTGCCTCAAACACCTCGTCGCCTATCATATTTTGAATGGTGCCAATAAGACCGCATTTTATACCGCAGCCCTCTAAAATCGATTTTAGCATATAGGTTATAGAGGTCTTACCGTTGGTTCCGGTCACGCCGATTAATTTTAGTGAATCGGCGGGATTATCAAACCATTTCGCACACATTTCAGCATAAACGCTGTGTGTATCTTCAACTATTATCTGATTTGCAAGACCGGTATCGCGCTCGGCAATTATGACGGCGGCGCCATTTTCAAAGGCTTTGTGCGCAAAGTCGTGTCCGTCGGCAACAGCGCCGCAGACACAAACAAATGCATAACCTTTTTTTACCTGCCTTGAGTCACTTGTGATTCCGCATACGTCAAGATTCTTATACTCACAATCAACATTTGGAATCAAATCTTTTAATAGCATTTTATTACCTCGTTAACCGGCGGCAAAATCGACCGCCGTATTATCTCTGAAATAAACCGTTATAACAGTTCCGGCATCAACCATTGTTCCCGGCTCAATACTCTGTCTATACGAAATTACGCTTCCGCTTGAAATGGTATTGCCGGAAAACTCAACATTTATTCCCACCGACGCTGCACTACTGTTAACAACCGACGGTGTCATACCTGTCAAATCCGGAACCGAAACCTGAGTTACCTCTGTTTCTTCGGTATACAGTATTATTTTGCTGTCAGGCGTAACGGTTTCGCCCGCCGAAGGCATTTGGTTAATGACGGTATCGCCGTTGCCTATTATTTTATACGATAGCTTTGATGAGGTCAGCTCCTGCTTTGCCGAAGCTATTGTAGAGTTTACAACGCTGGGCACCGAAACAGAGAGATTTGCAAGCTCATCCTCACTATACTGCGGCTCATAGCCTAAATACGGTAAAATTTCGGATAGAATCTGACCACCTATAGGAGCACTTACGGTACCACCGTAATAGCTGCTGCCGTTAGGCTCATCCATCAACACAAGTACGGCAACCTCGGGGTCGTTTATAGGTGCGATTCCGCAGAAGGACGCAACGTAAAGGTCTTTTCCGCTGACGTTACTTTGCGACAGTTTTTCTGACGTTCCGGTCTTTCCGCCGACACGGTATCCCGCAACATAGGCGTTTTTACCGCCGCCGCCATCAACAACCGTTTCCAACATTTCGCACATAAGAGAACTCGTTTCCTCGGAAATTACCTGCCTCTTTATGGTGGTAGAGGTGGTGCTTTTAACCTTTCCGTTGGAATCAACTATCTGCGAAACGACGTACGGTTGTACCAAATATCCACCGTTTACAGACGCCGAAATAGCAGTTATAAGCTGCATTGGCGTAATGTTAAAGGTCTGGCCGAACGATGCCGACGCAAGCTCAACCGGTCCCATATTTTCCTCTTTATAATATAGCGAAGAAACCTCGCCGGGAAGGTCAATTCCCGTCTTTTCAGTCAGTCCGAATGCCTCAAAATATTTTGAAAACAGCTTGGTTCCAAGCAGCGAGCCCAGGGTAATGAATACCGGGTTGCAGGAGTTGGAAATTGACTGCTCTAAAGTTTGTATTCCGTGTCCGGAATGCTTATGACAGTCGTACGGCTGTCCCGCAACAACTATATATCCGGGACAGTTGTAGGTGCTGTTTCGCGAGGTTAGGTTTTCCTCCAGCGCGGCACTTGCCGTAACAATTTTAAACACCGAACCGGGCTCATAAGAATCGGAAACGGCCTTGTTTCTCCACTGTTTATTGCGTAGTTCTCCCAGCTTTGCAGAGCGTTCTTCATCCTCAAGTCCCTCAAGCAGTGCACTATCCGCTTCAGAAAGGGTAAACGGGTCATTAGGATTAAAGTCGCCCTTAACAGCCATTGCGAGTATTGCACCTGTGTTTACGTTCATTACAATGGCAACACCGCGGTTTGCTACTAAATTTTCTTCAACACCTGCCGCAAGATACTTCTCAGCGACGTGTTGAATATAAGAATCTATTGTTGTAACGAGCGAATCGCCATCCTGAGCGCTTATAACCTTTTCATAGCTAAAGGGCATATTGGTGCCCTGAGCATTTTTTGCAGCAACAACTCTGCCCGGCACACCGGTAAGTTCAGAATCGTAATAGCTTTCGATTCCCGCAAGTCCCTGATTATCATCACCGACAAATCCAAGTACCACCGAAGCCAAATTATCGTTCGGGTAATATCTTTTTGTAGATTCATCCAAACCGATGTAATTAGCCATTTTATAATCGCTGTGATCTGCGATAAACTGACGAACTAAATCAGCCTGCGGCTTTTCAACCTTGCGCTTAACCGTAACGTAGTATTTATCGGTTTTTTCAGTCATTGCATATACGTCATCATACTCAAGTTCAAGTATGCTGGACAAATTTTCAGCTATCAAAGCCTTAACGGCATTAAGTTTTGTTTCGTCGTCAACCTCTTTTAGGTTATTGGGCGATATATATACTGTCCAGCACGCGGCGCTGGTGGCAAGCAGGTTCATATTTGTATCATATATATCTCCGCGCGGCGCAGTTAAGGTAGTATCATACAGTTGCTGGTCAGACGCTTTTGTCTGATACTCTTCGCCATTTATGACCATAATTTGAAGAAGGCGAACGCCTGTAACACCGGCGGTCAAAACTACGAGCACCAGCAGAACACAAAGCATTCGCTTCCACATAACTGTATTAATTTTTACGTTGTTTGCTTTCGGCACTCAGGACACCGCCCCTTCTTTCCCCTTTTTAACGGTCGAAAACGAGAGCCGAATTTTATTCAACTCTCGTGTTCCTTTTAATTATTATACTGTAAATATATTCACAAAGCAATGCTAATATTATTTATCTTTAATTCGCAGCAGCAGAAAAAATTCCGTTTGATGTGCGGGCAGCATTGTTTTCATTTGTTCTGATATAAATAACCTGTGATTTATCGGTTTTCTTCATTCCGAGTTCTCTGGCAGCAAGTTCCAGGTTGTTATAAGAAATTCTGTTTTCAAACTCAACGTTAAGTCTTGTCTGCTCGCTCTCAAGCTCGGTTATTTCGGTTTTAATCTCGTTTATTTGTGTGTTTACCTCGGTTATTCTTACACGGAGAAAAATATTAGCGCAGATAATAGCAAGAACAAAACCAATAGCAGCAACAGCTTTTATACGCTCTGAAACAGCCGATCCCGATTTGGCACGGGCGGCTTTTTTGTTTTGCGGCATTTTAACTATCTTTGCCTTGCGAGGTGTTTCCTTAGGCAAAAACATATCAAAGTCATATGCTAAGCTATCATTATAATACCTGCTGTTATCCATATTCTTCCCCTATTCCTTAATTTTTTCTATCACGCGGAGCTTTGCGCTTCTGCTCCTTTGATTTACTTCTATTTCACCTTGTGTTGGTTCTATTGGTTTTTTAGAAACGAACCTACCCCTAGGCGTCTTGCCGCAAACACACACCGGTATATCCGGAGGGCATACGCAGCCTTTGCAAAACTCGGCGAAGCAACGTTTAACTATTCTATCCTCTAATGAGTGAAAGGTTATAACCGCTATCCTGCCGCCGATATTTAAATGCTCAAACGCATCATTGAGTGTTGTGGCAATACAGTCAAGTTCACCGTTTACTGCAATTCTAAGCGCTTGGAAGCACTTCCTTGCGGGATGACCGTTTCGCTTATATGCTGCGGGAACGCTACCGGATATTATCTCCGCAAGCTGCAGCGTAGTTTCAATAGGTGCCTTTTGGCGAACGGAAACTATTTTATTGGCTATTTTGTAGGCGAACTTCTCTTCGCCGTAATCTCTGAAAATTGTGGTTAGTTCATTTACATCGAGTGAATTAACAAGGTCGGCGGCCGTTACACCCTCTTTGCTCATTCTCATATCGAGGGGCGCATCATTATGAAAAGAAAAGCCGCGTTCCGCCGTATCCAACTGATATGACGAAACTCCTAAATCCAAAAGCAGACCGTCTATTTTCTCTATTCCAAGCGAACCAAGCACATTTGATATTTCGGAGAAATTCGATTTAACTACCTGTGCCGGAAGATCTTTTAACCTCTCGGTGGCAATCTTTACAGCGTCAGGGTCTTGGTCTAACGCTATCAGCCTTCCGCCCTTCAGCCTCTTTGCTATCTCGGACGAATGACCGGCACCGCCGGCCGTACCATCGACATATATACCGTCGGGCTTAATATCAAGCGCATCAATTGATTCGTTTAACAATACAGAGATATGTTTAAATTCCATACACTCACCTAGAAATTAAGTTCTTCCATAATAGAAGCCATAGCTTCGGGCGTGTACTGCTTGTACTCTGCATCCCACTTATCGCTGCTCCAAATTTCAAGGTTGGTCGACATACCTATTATCTGTGCCTCGGACTCAAGCTCTGCATATTCGCGAAGGGTGTTTGGAATAAGTATTCTGCCCTGTGCATCGCATTCTACCGTGAAGGCACCGCCATATAAAAAGCGTTTTACAGTGCTTGCTTTTGTGCTGGGCAGCGTATCGATTTTTTCAACAAGCTTTTCCCATTCCTCGGTAGAATAAACACAAAGGCAACGTTTGCCGGATATTCCGCAGCAAATGATAAAGCTTTCGCCCAGATTATCGCGAAGTTTGGCAGGAATGAAAACCCTACCCTTTTTATCTACTGTATGTTTGAAGCTTCCAAAAAGCATAGAATTTTCACCTCCATTTTCACCACTTCAAAACACTTTTATGGTTTTTCGAACCACTTTAAACCACTATGATTGAATTATAAGGCACTTTTTTTATAAAATCAATAACTTTTTTTGATTTAGTGAAACTTTTTTAGATGAATTGTGTATAGCAAGAGTGGCGTACACAATATGTAGTGGTTTGTCGTTTTTTTAACAAAAAATTATTTTTTTTGAATTTTTTTATTTTTTATTGTTGACATTTAGGGTTTGTGATGATATAATACATAGGCTTGATTTGCGAGTGTGCTGGAATAGGCAGACAGGCACGTTTGAGGGGCGTGTGTCCACGACGTACGGGTTCAAGTCCCGTCACTCGCACCAGCAAAAACAAGGACGCCAAAATAACGGCGTCCTTGTTTTAAAGAATTACATATTAATACCGAGATGTGGCTCAGTTTGGTAGCTTTGAGCGCGACCACTGTCTGTGACAGATGAAGGAAGCGCGAAAAGGCGCAGCGGTCGAAATTTATTGGCGATATAAGCCGCAATAAATTTCGGGCACCGCAAGAGTGGCTGCGTAGCAGCGCTCAACAAATGTCCCCTTCCCGCTTTTGATTAAAATTTAATACCGAGATGTGGCTCAGTTTGGTAGAGCGCTGCGTTCGGGACGCAGAGGCCGCAGGTTCGAATCCTGTCATCTCGACCAATACTCATTAAGGTTGATTCAAAACGAATCAGCCTTAATTTTTTGTGCTTTTTCACCTGTTATCAGCGTTTTTATATAAGGCGCTGTAAAAACGAGGCTTTGTACTAAAATTATAGCGGAGATATAAGGTTATCTCATTACCGAAAAATACTAAAAATTCGCATTTTAACCCTCTCCCCGGCAATGAATATTTGCTCTCATCGACGAACAAATCTACCGTCAACGCGCACTTTTGCCGTCAACGAACACCTAAAAACAAGTGTATTTTTGAGTGAATTTTAATAAATTTAATCACACCTCTTGACTATTGGACAAAAAACATGTATAATGGACATATAGTTTAAAAGGGTGGAGAAGACTATGGAAATCTATTCTATCGCAGAAGTTGCCGAGATGTCTCGACAGAGCCAAAAGACTATAAGAAGGCATATTGCTGCCGGGAAACTCAAAGCAGAAAAGATTGGTAACTGTTATCGAATTACCAAAGAAAATTACAGCAGATGGTTAATATCCGATTTGGACTCGGAAAAAGATAATATCTTTAACGAAACCATAGTAGAAGAACAAGGGACAGATGCTGTAAATTGGATTGACATTACTGATCGTTGGGTTTTTGATGGCTGGTCTAACATTAACTATCGTAACGGTTTGAACTTTGTAGACCTTTTCTCCGGTGCGGGTGGTCTTAGTTGTGGCTTGACTATGGCAGGATTTACACCTGTGGGTTCTGTTGAAATAATGCCTGAAGCTGTAGATACATATAAATATAACTTCATTGAGCAAAAAGGTTTCAACGAAAACGTACAGACAAGAGACATCCGTGAAGCATCCGTTAAACAAGATCTTTATGATTCTGTTGCTGATAAACACGTACACTTAATTGTTGGCGGATTCCCTTGCCAGGGATTCAGTATGGCGGGGCATCGTGTGGTGACAGACCCGAGAAACAGTTTGTATCTTGAAATGCTTGAAATTGTCAAACATATAAAGCCAGATTTCGTTGTAATGGAAAATGTTGAGGGGCTACGCTCAATGCTCGGCGGAAAAGTTGAAGCTAAAATCATCAGCGATTACAAAGAAGCCGGATACGACATTAATGTTACTGTTTTGAACAGCGCGGACTACGGCGTTCCTCAAATCAGAAGAAGAGTTATTTTCATAGGTAACCGACACGGATTAACGAACTTCCATCCTAAGCCGATATATTCCCCTGATAATTACGTTACTTTGGGTGAAGGTATAAAGAGATTTATGTCCATTCCCGAAAACAAGCAAATCAACCATATTTTCACAAGGCATTCCGATAAAATGATTGAACAAATAAAAGCCCTGCCCGAGGGACAGAGTTTATACGGCAATTATTCAGATGCCTGGAAAAAATCACCGTGGGATAAACCTTCCTGTACGGTCAAGGAAAACCACGGCGGTGTTAATATTCATCCAAGACTACCAAGAGTTCTCACTCCAAGAGAATTGGCAGCATTACAATCGTTCCCTGATGATTTTATTTTTAAGGGTTCAAAAAAATGGCAGTTAGTCCAGATCGGTAATGCGGTGCCCACACTGTTGGGTAAAGCAATAGGTATTGCGGTAGAAAAATCATTAAGGCAAGGAGAAAAACGATGAATAAATATTATGAAAAGCTATGCTTTGTTAAAAGCAAAGTAAATCAATACTTAAAAGAAATCTTTAAAGTATATGGAAATGAACTACTTTTACAATTGCAACAGTATAATCTTTTAGCAAATCCACATAATTGTATAGAAACATCTACGGCACCCGGTTTTATAATGGAAGAATTTATCGTATCTAAACTAGAAATCTACACTGCCGATCACGATGGAGAAAATGATATTAAGATTTCACGTTTAGCCAACAAAACGACCGTTAATTCCAGTTATGATTGTTATGCTTATTATAAAGGTCTTTTTGTTATGATAAATATCAAAATACAAAAAGAAGGCTCTGCAAACAATGCTGTTTCTGCGATCAATATATTGCATAGAGATTATGTTGAAATGTCCCCTCTTCAAGAAAAAACGTTTCTAATATTAAAAACGCACTATACATTTGGTGATTCCGCAATCGATTCACAAAGGAAAATCAAAATTAAAGATGTTGAGTGCTATTGTTTAGAAGAAATTGATTTTTCAAAAGGACATAAGCAAGATAATAGAAACTGGTCTACAAATTTTAACGCAAACTCAGGTAGATTACAAATTCCTACAAATTGGCTTATAAATAATAAACTCTCAATTGAGAAGATATCATATATTACAACCAAAAATTTTATCGATGATATATTTTGTGGAAGGAACCCAATAATTTAAATATCAATCAAGAGATATGTACTGTTTGTGGCTGCGAAAAACCAGTATTTATGTGGGTTTGTGCTTGATTACTATAACGCTACTCCGACCAATTAAAAGAAACCGACCTTAATGGTCGGTTTCTTTTTGTTATGTCTGCGTTACACAATTTTAATCTGCAGCCTATGTCCCGAATGCAGTGAGGGACGCAGGGCAACACACGTGACCGCCGCTGGTAGCGGATGAAGGGAGTGTGTGTTGGCGCAGCGGTCAAAAGTTGTCGGCGAGTCCTGAGCCGATAACAACTTTTGGGCACCGCAAGAGTGGCTGCGTAGCAGCACTCAACAAATGTCCCCTTCCCGCTTTTGATTAAAATTTAATACCGAGATGTGGCTCAGTTTGGTAGAGCGCTGCGTTCGGGACGCAGAGGCCGCAGGTTCGAATCCTGTCATCTCGACCAAAAAATACCAAGGATACATTTTGGTGTCCTTGGTTTTTTATTTGTGATTAAAGTAAGAACCTGCGCAGGTTCGTCGAAGCTGCAAAACCGCGTTAGATTTTGCAGACTGCGAAGTCGGGAGCACGAAGGTTTTGGTGTAACCGCTCGGAGCGGTCGACAAAAGCGAGAGCGCACCGTACCCTGTCATCCGGACTATAAATACTGCCCCCTTCCCCCAGTCTCTTTTTATTGACAAAAAATTCATTTTGCGATATTATTTTCTTGTTGTTTTGATGACTTTTAAGAATTTGGGGGGTCTTTATGGATTACGCTTCTAGTTGGGATTTTACGTTGGCAAACTATGATGCCGTTTGGGCATTTATGGTACAACTCGGGCTTTTACTTTTGTTTCTTATGTTAGGAAACATTCTCCGCCACGTTGTTCCGTTGTTTAGAAAGTGTTTAATTCCGTCGGCGCTTTTGGGTGGAGCCCTTCTGCTAATCGTTGACATTATTGTTAAACAATTGGGATTCACATTGGTTAACAACCGACTCATGCAGGTTATTACGTATCATTGTTTAGCTATCGGTTTTGCTGCTATGAGTCTTAAAACAGAAAAAAGCACGCACAAGACAAACAGCGCACAGGTGCTTGAATTCGGTGCTCTTCAAGGCGGCTCTTATATGTTGCAGGCCTTTATAGGTCTTTTAATTACTCTGATTATGTTCTTTTTAACCAAGCACGGAGATAAGGTTATATCATATATATGTGGTTTGATTTTGCCGCTCGCCTACGGCCAAGGACCGGGTAATGCGCTTAGTTGGGACATTAACTTTACAAACACCCCTGCGGCACAGTTCACAGGAAACGGAAGTTTTGGACTTTCCCTTGCCTCAATTGGATTTGTAGTAGCATCTGTGTTTGGCGTACTGCATATTAACGTTTACAAAAAACGCGGCGACCTCCACATTCGCACGTCATCCCCCGGCAACGAGGCTTCAGGTCAAAACGACAACCAAAGTAACGAGATTCCCGATAACGAGTCTGTTGATAAGTTTACCATTCAGGCAGGTTTTGTTGCTCTTGCATACGCACTTTCCTTTGGCTTTATGTGCTTGCTTGGCATTCTGTCCGATTTTACAAACAGCATAGCATGGGGATTTAACTTCCTGTGGGCGTCGCTGGCAGCAATGATGATAAAATTCTTCGTTAAGCAGCTTCGCAAGCGCAACGTAATGAAGCGCGAATACATCAACAACTATCAGATGGACCGAATATCCGGTTTTTCTTTCGACCTAATGATAGTGGCCGGAGTAGCAGCTATCGAGATAAACGACATAAAAAATTATATTCTTCCCATCGTTATACTGAGTATAATAGGAACCATAGTCACCTATATATATATCCGTTTGGTAGCAAAAGAGTGCTTTAAAGGCTTCGAGCACGAATTTTTCCTAATGAGTTTTGGAACTATGACCGGCACCGCCTCTAACGGTATGATTCTTATGAAGGAAATCGACCCCGGTCTTCGCACGCCTACGTCAAGCCTATATATTCTTTCTAACTTCCCTGCTATGGTAATGATTGCGCCGTTACTGTTTTTACTGAGCTTTGCAGGACAGACCCCCACCAATGCAATAATCGCCTGTGCTATTTTCTTTGTACTGTGGTTTGTTTACACAATATTCTTATTCCGCAGAAGAATTTTTAAAAAGCGATATAAAAACGCAAAGGAAAACATTTGGACAGAAGAATCTTAGCCACCGAAAATATATATTTACTAAAGACAGAAAAAAGCCTGACCGCAAACGGTCAGGCTTTTTATTTATCCCAAAAGAACATCGGTTATAAGCATTACAGAGAAGCCGACAAGAAGCGAATAGGTAGCACCGCGTTCGCTTCCGTGGGCGTGGGTTTCGGGTATCATTTCGTCGCTTATGACGTATAGCATTGTTCCACCCGCAAACGCAAGCGCAAACGGCAAAATTGCCGAAACAAAGCTAACGGCGAAATAGCCTATAAGCGTACCTAACACCTCAACAAGTCCGGTTATCATAGCACAAATAAAGGTCTTTCTCGGTGTAACACCTGCGGCCAACATCGGACCTATAATAACCATACCCTCCGGTATGTTCTGAAGAGCAATACCGCCCGCTATAATAAGCGCTTGCGATGTGTCCCCCGAACCAAAACCTACACCGGCTGCAATACCTTCCGGCAGGTTGTGTATGGCAATAGCCAATACAAAAAGCAACACCTTGCTTAAATTTGCGTTGTTGTGCTGCTCGATATCGGCACCTACGAACTTATGAAGATGCGGCACAAGCTTATCTATTAAATTAAGGCATACGGCACCGCAAAAAATGCCCGCTACAGTAATAATAAGGCTATACCTGCCGCCGTATTCAAGAGATGGCAAAACAAGCCCAAGCACGGCAGCAGCCAACATAACGCCCGCCGCAAAAGAAAGTATAATATCCGAAAATTTGTGAGATATCTTTTTAAATGCAAAGCCTATAAGCGAACCGATTATGGTTGCGCCGCCCACTCCCAGAGCGGTTAATAATACAAGTTTCATAACCTTTACCCAAATATGCCTCCGCACACAGGCGAAGGCAATTTTTTAATTATAACAATTTTTTAATTATAATACGAGTGACGGAGCACTATAAACTCTGCTACCCAGTTCCTGATTAAGCATATATAAGCCCTTGGCATCAGAACCGAACAGTTCCATCTTTGAAATTAGGTCGTTGGCGTTAGTTTCTTCCTCACCCTGCTCTTTTACAAACCAGTCAAGGAACTGCATAGTACGGAAATCTCTAACGTCGTATGCTGCGCCATAGATATCGTTTATAAGTGAGGTTACATACTGTTCGTGCTCAAGTCCTGCCTTAAGAACATCCATATGGCAGTTAAGCGCCTTATCGGGTTTGTCAATTGCTTTAAGAGTTACGGTCTGGTTTTCGTTCTGCAAATAGGTATAGAACAGCATTGCGTGGTCTCTTTCCTCCTGCGCCTGAATCATATACCAGTTTGCAAAACCGTCAAGTCCGCAAGCTTTAAAATAATTAGAAAAATCGAGATAAAGATATGCGGAATACAGTTCTTTGTTTATTTGGTCATTTAATAATTCGTGTACTTTTTTATCCATTTGTGTTTCCTCCTAAATGAAATTAATTATATTATAATATTTTTAAAATATTTTTCAAGTAATAACCTTAATTTTCAGCCAAATATTCTTCGGCGTAATGCACCGCAACTGCACCGTCAGATACAGCCGTAACCACCTGGCGTAATGCTTTGGTACGAACGTCGCCTACCGCAAATACTCCCGGCAATTTTGTTTTGGTTGATTCATCCGCTATAACATATCCGTTACCGTCCAAATCTATCCCGCTTAAAAATTCGGTCGCGGGTTTTCTGCCTATACTGATAAAGACACCGTCGCAGGATATTTCGCTCATCTCATCCGTTTTTAGGTTTTTAAGAAGTATACCATTTACTTTGCCGTTTACAACAAAATCACTAACTACGCTATCCCACTTAAATTCCACGTTTGACGCCCTTAAAAGCGGTTCGTGGTATATTTTGGTTGCACGAAGAGAATCGCGTCTGTGAACCAATATAACCTTTTTAGCTATTCTTGAAAGATACAGCGCATCGGACGCCGCGCTATTTCCCCCGCCGACCACAACAACAGTTTTATCCTTGTAAAACCTGCCGTCACAATGCGCGCAATAATGAACACCTTTTCCTATGAGCAATTGTTCCCCATCAATCCCGAGCTCACGTGGGTTTGCGCCACTGGCAATCACCACCGTTTTTGAATGGTAGGTACCGTTTGTGGTTTCGATTTTTTTGACGTTATCAGACAACCCAACTGCAGTAACGTCAGCGTATATTGTAACCGCGCCGAAACGCTCTGCACTCTGCTGCATTTTCATTCCGAGGGTAAAACCATCTATTCCCTCTTCAAAGCCGGGATAGTTGTCAATAACGTCTGTAAGCGCCATCTGACCGCCTATAGACATTCTTTCTATTACGGCTGTACTAAGACCGGCACGCGCCGCATAAAGAGCAGCCGTATATCCTGCCGGTCCGCCGCCGATTATCAGCATATCGTATATATGTTCCACTATAAAACTCCTTACCGGCGTTGTTGACACGAAGGGAAAACAACGCTATACTTTACTCAGTGCTTATTAGTTAGGGGGATTAAAATGCCGAGAACAATGTTTGAACCGATTTACAAAGATATATTCCCTTTTTGGAGTGAAATATCGGAATCGGACAAAAACTTTATATGTAACAATTCTTTGGCGCTAACCTATAAAAAAGGCACCAATATACATAACGGAACCGAATGTTCGGGCGTTATCCTGGTGCGCAGCGGCAGTCTTCGCCTTTACATTATGTCAGAAGGCGGCAAAGACATAACGCTATATCGCATTCACGCGGGTGAACTGTGTATGTTATCTGCATCCTGCGTATTAGAATCCGTAACCTTTGACGTCTTTGTTGACGCCGAGGAGGATAGCGAATGCTATGTAATAAACGGACCTGCGTATGCCGCCATTTCAGAGCGCAACCCGCACATAAAGATATTTACGCTTGAAACAGCCGTAAGCCGTTTTTCAGACGTTATGTGGGTTATGCAGCAAATACTTTTTATGAGCACGGACAAGCGTCTTTCAATTTTTCTGCTGGACGAGGCCACAAGAACAAACTCCGATACAATAACACTAACCCACGAGCAAATAGCAAAGTATATGGGCTCTGCCCGTGAGGTAGTGTCAAGAATGCTTAAATACTTTGCAAACGAAGGTATTGTAAGCGTTTCACGCAAGGGCGTTACGTTACTCGATAAAAAACGCCTTCGTGAATTAACCCTCTAATAGCGCTAATATTTGTTGTTTAGGGCGCGCACCCGCCGACTGGTTAACCACCTTGCCGTTTTTCATAACAACAAGCGTAGGAATGCTTGCAACCTCAAACTCGGCGGCCAGTTCAGGCTGCTCGTCCACGTTAATTTTTCCGACAATAATTTGCGGGTTTTCGTTTGCGATTTCCTCAATAAAAGGTGCCACCATTCTGCAAGGACCGCACCAATCGGCATAAAAATCGAGAAGCACGGTTTTATCACTCTGCTTTGCGATATCAAAATTGCCTTTATTTAAATGTAAAACTGACATATATTTTCATTCCTTTCTTTTTCGGTAGTTTTAGTATATCCGTTTTTTAAACTTTTTTCTGTGACAAAGTCACAAAAAGCGCGTCTTTTTCAGACGCGCTTTTTTATTAGTTATCTTGTTTGCTGCAACACCCGCTGCATCCGCTTTTTGAACCGCAAGAGCAGCCGTCCGGACAGCCTATACATTTCTTGCCGCTCTTTTTGGCTTTATAAATATAAAACCCTGCCAAGCCAAGAATTATAACAAGTACCGCTACAATAATTATATCTTCCATACATTACTCCGATTATTTTTCTACTGTAACAGCCTGCTTTGTGTTTTTCTTTCCAAGAGCGTATTCCGCTTTTAATTTCTTTTCAGAATTTATGCAAAGATATACCACGATGGCAGCCATAACAGCTATAGCTATAAGTCCGGGCAAGAAACCAACACCGAAGGTGCCGTCAAGAACAAGCGTACCAATCTGATATACGAGATAGCCGACTGTAAAGCCTACACCAAGCTGAAGTGCTATACCGCCCCAAAGCCATTTTGCGCTCTTCATTTCGGCATTCATAGCGCCTATTGCAGCAAAGCAAGGAGGAGTGTAAAGGTTAAACATCAGATATGCAAGTGCCGCAGCCTTGGTAATAGCCATAATACCTGCAGCCTCTGCTCCTGCACCTTCCATAAGAGCAAGCTCTTCGGTATCAATAAGATTCTCAAGTCCTACAAAGCATACCGCAAGAGTACCAACTACGTTTTCCTTTGCAATAAAGCCGGTGATGGCCGCTGCGGCAAGCTGCCACGAAAGGACACCAACAACCGGAACAAGCAAGTATGCAAAGGGTCCTGCTATGGTAGCCAAAATAGAGGTGTTCGCACTCTCTGCTACCTTAAAGCTCCAGTCAAACGTCTGCATAATCTGTACAGCGGTATTGCACAAAAGAATAATGGTTGCTGCCTTTACGATATATGCCCAACCGCGGCTGCACATTGACTTAAATGCACGCCAGAAAGAGGGAGCTTTGTATTCCGGAAGCTCAATAATGAAGAAAGATTTTCTCGCTTTATAGCCTGTAATCTTGTTTATGAGCAGAGCGCACAGGAAAATAAGAACTATACCCGAGAGATACATAACGGTGCTTACCCAGCCGGCATTATCAAAAAATGCACCCGCAAACAACGAAATTACGGGAATTTTTGCGCCACAGGGCATAAACGGTGCGAGCATTGCCGTTGCACGGCGTTCGCGCTCGTTACGAATTGTACGTGTTGCCATAACACCGGGAACAGCACAACCGATAGTAATTACAAACGGTACTACTGATTTGCCCGAAAGTCCTACCTTTTTAAATATCGGGTCAAGGACAACCGAAACGCGAGACATATAGCCGCAGTCTTCGAGCAACGCAATGAGGAAATACATTACCATTACAAGCGGCAGGAAGCCTATAACGGCAATCGCTCCGCCTATGACACCGTCAACCAAAAGTGCGGAAAGCAGCGGGTTTGCATTTTGGAGCAGATCGCCTACCCAGCCCTGGAATACTTCAAGCAAGGTAACAAGTCCGGGTATAACCGTTCCATTCTCAAACTCATATCCCTCCGCTATCCATGTGCCAAGAGTTGTTTGTGATATGTAGAACACGAGGAACATTACAACAGCAAAAATCGGAATACCGAGCCACTTGTTGGTGAGAACCGCGTCGATTTTGTCATTTATATTTCTTTCGCGAGTGAGAACCTTGCGGGTTTCGACTGCCTTTACCAACTTGTTAACATACGCAAAGCGTTTTCTATCGGCCTCAACTACCGCCTTCTTATCCAAAAGGTTAACGTTGCCCTGAACGTACGGTGCGCTTTGTTCCTTGCCTGCGTGTGCAACGGCAGCCT
This sequence comes from Acutalibacteraceae bacterium, assembly GCA_045604625.1. Classification (GTDB taxonomy): domain Bacteria; phylum Bacillota; class Clostridia; order Oscillospirales; family Acutalibacteraceae; genus SIG589. Next base: position 17,721 of record JAZUOJ010000094.1, read on the forward strand.
TTACAACCTCCAAAAGTCCATCGGCAGAGGTAGAAACAGTATCAACAACTGGGCAACCAAGTTTTTCAGACAACTGCGCACTATCTATCTTGGTTTCCTTCTTTTTGTTTATATCCGCCTTATTAAGCGCAACAACAACAGGTATGCCTAGCTCCAAAAGCTGGGTTGTAAAGAAAAGACTACGACTTAAATTTGTAGCGTCAACAATATTTATAATAACATCAGGGTTTTCATTTTTTACAAATGAGCTGGTAATGCTTTCCTCAGATGTAAACGGCGACATTGAATAAGCGCCGGGAAGGTCAACAGCTATGAGCTCTTCACCATCCGTATAGCTTTTCTTTATAGGACTTTCCTTCTTTTCAACAGTAACACCCGCCCAGTTACCAACCTTTTCATTGCGACCGGTAAGTGCATTAAACATTGTTGTTTTACCACTGTTCGGATTTCCCGCTAAGGCAATTCTCATTTTCTTTCCTCCTGCAAATATTTCATTTAATCAATTTGCTTAAAATAGTTAGACGCTGCTAACTGAAGGGTAAAAAGTAATCAGCAGATTACTTAAACCAACCTAAGCCTCGACAACAATAGCCTCGGCGAGTTGACTGTCGATGCTATATCTTGCATCCTTAATAGATACTACACAACCGCCCTTTTTGTGTGCAACCACAGTTATAGGCTCGCCGCTGTAGCATCCTAGGGAGAACAAGAAAGCATCCAATTCCTCATCATCGGTTACTATCTGCTGAATTATATATTCTTTTCCCTCTTCTGCAGCATTTAAATTCATAGCTATCCCCTGATTTTAAAGCAATTAGTCACGGCTAACCGCCGCGTATCAAAAAACGATTAGCCTCTGCTAACCGCATAATATATTATCACTGTGTGAAATATTTGTCAACAGTTTTTTGAAAATTTTTCTATTTTTTTCAAAATTTCTAGGCACTTGCAAAATAGGTTTTTATATGCTACAATATTTTATATCAAGGGAGGATTTTATGATGAATTTACATGAATCTGCCGAAATGTATCTTGAAACGATTTATGTTCTGTCGCAAAAAACAGGTTCGGTTCGCAGCATTGATGTCGCAGAACATATGGGATATTCAAAACCCAGTGTCAGCCGTGCTGTTGGGCTTTTAAAGCAGGGCGGTTATCTTAATATGGGCGAAGACGGTTATCTCACCCTGACGGATGAGGGACAGCGCACAGCAAAGAAAATATTTGAACGCCACACCGTGCTTTCAAAATTTTTAGCGTTTATTGGTGTAGAAGACGAAATTGCTTCTAAGGATGCCTGCAAAATTGAGCACGTTGTAAGCGACGAAACCATTAGCGCAATAAACAATTTCCTTAATAAAATATAAAACCACCGGTTGACCTTTGTCAGCCGGTTTTTTATAGATTAAAAACAGAGTAGTGTGCATACACTTTATATAAAGGAGTGTGTAATATGAGAGAAAGTGTATATGACCGCGAAGCTGCAGTAGCATACGCCCGAAAATGGGCGCTGTCCCGCAACCGCGCATATTATGATTTTGAAAATTTAGGAGGCGACTGCACAAGCTTTGCTTCCCAGTGCATCTATGCAGGAGCAAAGGCTATGAACTACACCCATACCTTTGGATGGTATTACCGCTCTCCCTACGACAGAACCGCATCGTGGAGTGGTGTTCAGTATCTATACAATTTCCTGATTAACAACAAATCGGTCGGACCGTACGGTCACGAGGTAGAAAGAGAAAAGGCGATGCCCGGAGATATTGTACAGCTCGGCACTATGGGCGGCGACTTTTATCACTCCCCTGTCGTCACCGCCGTTTCACCCACGATACTCGTAGCCGCACATACCTATGACGCTTTGGACAGACCATTAGACTCATACGCTTATGACAAAATCCGCTTCATACACATAGACGGTGTGCGTTTATGGCAATAAAAAACCACAGAGCCAAACTCTGTGGTTTTAATTTATTTAATATTAAGTTCTTTGCGTGCGTCTTCACGTGCGCTGGTTTTTCCTTCGGGTTTGATATCGCCCGCCTTAAGGAGTGCAATTTTGGTAAGATACGGACCTATCAGCTCGTAAACGAGCACCGAGAACAGCGTTAAATTTGCAACCATCTCTCCCTGGGTTCCTAACTGTGCCGCCTTTATTGCCATACCGAGTGCAACACCCGCCTGCGGCAAAAGCGTGATACCGAGGTTTTTAACAATATGCTCGTCACAGCCACTGGCCTTCGCACTAAAATATGCGCCGAAATATTTACCAAGTGAACGGGTAACTATGTAAACGAGTCCGATGAGAACGACCAGCTTGTCCGTGAACACCGAAAGTTCAAGCTCGGCACCGCTTATTACAAAGAAAAGTATAAACAGAGGTGCTGTCCAACGGTCTACGCGGTCCATAAGCTCTTCCGAAAAATCGCACGCGTTGCAGAAAACTGTACCAAGCATCATACATACAAGCAACGATGAAAAAGCAACGTGTACGCCGAAAATTTTAAATTCAAGCATAGAAAGTGCAACCGTCAACATAACAAAAGTGACCGACATTGCAAGACGCTTTGATTTTGAGTGGAAAAAGCGTTCAAAATACGTAAACAGCATTCCCATTACAAATCCAAGCAGCAAGGACAAAACCACCTCTAAAAGCGGTTCAACCACTACCGACAATACATCGACACTTCCAGACATTAAAGCTTTTGCAACACCAAAAGAAACAGCAAAAAGCATAAGACCTACAGCATCATCAAGCGCAACTATGGGAAGCAAAAGATCCGTCAGAGGTCCCTTTGCTTTATATTGGCGAACAACCATAAGTGTTGCGGCCGGTGCGGTAGCCGACGCAACTGCGCCCATAATAATTGCGGTTGGCAAAGGAAGCTTGTCGGGTATTATAAAATGTAGTCCTATGAGCGCTGCGTCAACTATAAGTGTAGTAAAAACAGCCTGGAATATGCCTATAATTGTAGCCTGTCTACCGGTTCGTTTTAACTGTGACAGACGAAACTCGTTTCCTATGGAAAATGCGATAAATCCGAGCGCAACGTCACACAGCACCGAATAACCCTTAACGTCGGGCATATCGATAAAGCCAAGTCCCCTTACACCAAAGGCACCGAGTAAATACGGCCCTACCAGAATACCTGCTACAAGATAAGCGGTAACAGCCGGCAGCTTTAAAAGCTTTGCAAGACGCGAAAGCATGAGACCGGCAAAAAGACAGATAGATAACGTAAGTAATGTTTGCATATTATCACCACACAAAAACTTTTCAACCAGATTATTTTATGACTATAACAGCGATATGTCAATAGAAAAAATATAACAAAACCCCGATGAAATCATCGGGGTTTTTAGACATTATTCTACATTAGGCAACTTTTTAAATGCTAACTCCAGTTCCTCGTCTGTGGGGGCGTAGTCACTCATCTTGCCGTCGTGGAATTTTTCATAAGACATCATATCAA
>JAZUOJ010000095.1:0-8737 GCA_045604625.1 Acutalibacteraceae bacterium
GGACCGTATCCTTCGTATGTAATTTCTTCAAAATCATTTCCGCCCGTCTCTCCTGCAGCTTTTGCTATACAGCGCTGAATATTGTCATTAGGCATATTATTGGAACGCGCCTTTGCAATAGCATCTCTGAGCTTTCCGTTACTGTCCGGATTCGGACCTCCGGCTTTAACGATAACGGCAATTTCTCTACCTAACTTAGTAAAAATCTTGGCACGTTGTGCATCTGACTTTTCTTTTTTATTTTTTATATTATTCCATTTGGAATGTCCTGACATATTATTCTTCCTCTCAAAAAATAATGCACCTATGTATTCTAGCACAAAAGGTTAAAAACTTCAAGTACCATCCTGCATACTCATTGCGGTTTTGCAAAGGTTTTCAAGATCCTCAAAGCTATTTATCTCTCCGCACATACGGCGAAGCGACGCTGCACCCTTCATTCCCTTTAAATACCACGCCGCGTGCTTGCGCGATTCGAGTATTGCGTTTCGTTTATCCTTATACTGCATCATAAGCTCGACCTGTCGCAAAAGAACCGAGAGCCTTTTAGAAAGCGGCGGTTCGGGCAACAGGGTTTCGTGTCCGAGATAGGCGTTTATTTGTGAAAAAATCCAGGGTGCACCCATGGCGGCACGTCCCACCATAATAAAATCGCATCCCGTATATTCATACATATACGCAGCGTCCTGTGCCGAAGTGATATCACCGTTGCCGATAACCGGAATACTAACGGCATTTTTTACGTCGCGTATTATGTCAAGGTTTACGGGTGGCGCATACATTTGTGCGCGGGTTCTGCCGTGAACGGTTATGGCAGAAGCGCCCGCTTCCTCACACCGTTTTGCAACCTCAACCGCGGTTATAAAGCCGTTGTCCCAACCCGACCGAATTTTTACGGTTACGGGTAAATCTACTGCTCTTACCACTTCTTTGACTATTTCTCCTGCCAAAACGGGGTCTTTCATCAACGCAGAACCGCCGCCGTTCCCCGCAACCTTAGGGGCGGGACAACCCATATTTATATCTAAAAAATCGGGCTCTGATTCGCAGGCTTTTTTAGCAGCATCAGCCATAATATGCGGGTCACTTCCAAAAAGCTGAACCGCAATCGGACGTTCCTTTTCGTGCACCGACATAAGGCTTTTTGATTTGCGGTCATTCATACTGATACCCTTTGAGCTTATAAGCTCGCTAACCGTGTATGCTGCACCGTATTCGCGGCAGATTTCGCGCATTGCACGGTCGGCCACTCCCGCCATCGGAGCAAGCGCTGCATAGCCCTCAAACTTTAAATTTCCTATGTTCATTACATCACCGAAAGCTATTATAACATATTTTTTCTGTTATTTCAAAAAAAGATGACAAAGCGGTAAGTTTTTGGTATAATAAAAAATGGTGATTTTTATGAAAATGCTGGCTATTGACGGAAACAGTATAATAAACCGCGCCTTTTATGGCATAAAGCTGCTGTCTACAAAGGACGGCAGGTTTACCAATGCCGTTTATGGTTTTACAAACATACTTTTACATTTAATTGATGAGCAAAAGCCCGATAGCGTTGTGGTTGCCTGGGACCTTAAAAAGCCCACCTTCCGCCACGAGATGTATAAAGAGTACAAGGCCGGCAGACACGCTATGCCGGAAGAGCTTGCTGCACAAATGCCTATAATGAAAAATATTATTCGCCTTATGGGATATAGCTGTGTAGAGTGCGAAGGGTATGAAGCCGACGATATTTTGGGCACACTGTCCCGACTTTGCGAGACCGATGGAAACGAATGCATTATTGCTACCGGTGACCGCGATTCGCTTCAGCTAATATCCGATAGCACGCGGGTTTTGCTTTCCACCACCAAGGCAGGCGGACCGCAGATAACGGTTTTTGACAAGGCAGCACTTTTCGAAAAATACGGTGTTTCGCCCAATGGAATGATAGAACTTAAAGCCCTTATGGGAGACAGTTCGGACAACATTCCCGGTGTTGCGGGAATAGGCGAAAAAACCGCAGGCGCGCTTATAGAAGCCTACGGTAACATTGATTATATTTATGAACACATTGACGAGCTTGAGATAAAAGAAGGCATTCGCACCAAGCTCAAAGACGGCAAAGAGAGCGCGTATTTAAGCCGAAAGCTTGGTACCATCTGCAAAACTGCACCCATTGACAACGAGGTTTCAAGTTATTACCCCGTTCCCCGTGATGATAAAGGTTTACGTGCACTACTAAACGAGCTTGAGCTATATAAAATTATGGACAGGCTGAATTTAGGCATTGACACCGTAAAGGAAAGTGCAAATGGCAAAGAAATCTCTGTACTGCCCTTTTCCGAGTTTACTATAGGTAAAACGCTGGACATTATTTTAAAGGACGGCAAACTGTATCTGTGCAGTGAAAACGCCTGCACATGCGCAAACATCGCAGAGTGCAGGGCTTTACTGGAAAACGGTAATATTCAAAAACGTGTTGACGACTATAAAAATCTGCACAAGGCTTTGAAAAACGAAGGCATAGTTATTAACAACGTAACCTTCGATTCAAGGCTTTCGGGTTATCTTCTAAGCCCTTCGGCTTCCAGCTATGATACCGAACGTCTTGCGCAGGAATATTCCGCACCCATTCCAAGCGTAAGCACAGATGATGAAAACATTAAGCTTTGTGCCCTGCACAGCAGCGTTTGCGATACTCTGCAAACGGCGCTTTCGGAAAACGGTCAGGAAAAGCTTTTATCCGATATCGAAATTCCCTTAAGTCTTGTACTGGCCGAGATGGAAATGGAAGGTTTCCTCGTTGATACCGACGGAATTTCAGAATACGGAAACGAGCTTGGCGCAAGAATTGCCGAAATTGAGCAGGAAATTTATTCTCTTGTAGGATATAAGTTTAACCTTAATTCTCCAAAGCAGCTGGGTGTTGCCCTGTTTGGGGATCTTGGACTACCCGCAAAGAAGAAGACCAAAAGCGGATATTCTACCAATGCAGAGGTACTTGAATCACTGCGCTATGCGCACCCCGCTGTTGGACTTTTGCTGGAATACCGCCAGTTGGCCAAACTTAAATCAACATATTGCGACGGTCTTGTGAAGGAGGTTGCCCCCGACGGCAGAATACACTCTACCTTTAATCAGACCGAAACCCGAACCGGCAGAATCAGCTCGCTTGAACCAAATTTGCAGAACATTCCCGTAAGAAGTGAAGAGGGTAAAAAGCTGCGCCGCTTCTTTACTGCAAAGAACGGATATGTGCTGTGCGACGCCGACTATTCACAGATAGAACTGCGTGTTTTGGCACATATGGCAAACGACCAAAATATGATTGCCGCCTTTAAAAGCGGTACCGATATTCACACCGTAACGGCTAGCGAAGTTTTTTCTATGCCTATAGATATGGTTACACCCGTTATGCGTTCGCGTGCAAAGGCTGTTAATTTTGGAATAGTTTACGGTATAGGTGCTTTTTCACTTGCAAAGGATATCGGGGTTTCCCGTGCCGAAGCCGACAGCTATATAAAAAATTATCTTAACACCTATAAGGGTGTGGATGCATATATGCAAAAAACCATAGAAAACGCAAAGCGCGACGGATACGTTGTAACCGAATTTGGACGTCGCAGATACCTGCCCGAGATTTCTTCGTCAAACGGTATGCTGCGCGCATTTGGCGAGCGTGTGGCCCGCAATATGCCCATACAGGGAACCGCCGCAGATATTATAAAGATTGCTATGGTGCGTGTGCGAAACCGCCTAAAGGCCGAAAATTTGGACGCTAAGCTCATTTTACAGGTTCACGACGAACTTATTGTCGAAGCCGAAAAAACGATTGCCGAGCGCGTTTGCAGTATTTTATGCGAAGAGATGGAAGCTGCCGCAGATATGCAGGTAAAACTTTCGGTAGACGCGGCATACGGCACGACATGGTACGAGGCTAAACGATGAAAAAAGTAATTTTTATCTGCACCGGTAACACCTGCCGCAGTCCTATGGCTGAAGGAATATTCAAAAGCTTTAATATGGATTTTGAGGTTAAGAGTGCCGGACTGTTTGCCGACGGGAGCGCCTACTGCGATAAAAGCGTTGCGGCGCTCGGAGAAATCGGCATAACTATAGGCGGCAACTCGAAAAATCTGACGCGCGAGGACCTTGACGCAGACGTTTTCTTTTGTATGAGCAACTCACACAGAGAAATACTTCTGTCTTATGGTGTTTGTGACTCTAAAATAAAGGTTTTAAACGTATCTGACCCTTACGGCGGTGACCTTGACACCTACCGTATGTGCCGCGACGAAATACTAAACAAATTATCGGTATATAATTTTAAGGTGTGTCCCGCCGACAAAGGTGATATACCCGCTATTGCAGAAATTGAAAAGGCTTGTTTTTCGGCACCTTGGTCCGAAAATGCTATAGACGAATCTATGCAAAACGGAACCCTGTTTTGGGTAGCAAAAACGGGTGAACACGTTCTCGGCTATGCGGGACTTAGCGGTGTGTTGGACGAGGGATATATTACCAACGTTGCTACCCTGCCTGAGTATAGAGGGGTTGGTGTTGCAAGGGCTATTCTAAATACCCTTGTTTCCCACTGTGAAGATAACGGTTTTTCATTTGTGACACTTGAAGTCAGGGAAAGCAATCTGCCGGCAATAAGACTTTACGAAACTGCGGGCTTCCTGCCGGCAGGAAAACGCAAGAATTTTTACAGCGCCCCCAGAGAGGACGCAATTATAATGACAAAGGTGATAGATAGTGAAAATACTCAGCATTGAGTCATCGTGTGACGAAACCGCTGCAGCCGTAACCGAAGACGGACGCGTGTTATCAAGCATTATTTCAACCCAGATAGAGGAACACAAGATTTACGGCGGAGTCGTACCCGAAATCGCATCCAGACGTCATACAGAGGCTATTTCAGCCGTTGTCGAGGGTGCGCTTTCGGAAGCCGGTATAACCTATAACGACATTGATGCGGTTGCGGTTACGTTTGCACCCGGACTTATAGGTGCGTTACTGGTGGGTGTTAACTTTGCCAAGGGGCTAAGCAAATCGCTCGGTGTTCCGCTTATTCCGGTGCATCATTTGCGTTCGCACATAGCCGCTAATTATATTGAATATCCCGAACTTAAACCGCCTTTTTTGTGCTTGCTGGTATCAGGCGGTAACACCCATCTGGCGGTTGTGCGCGACTATACTGATTTTCATATTCTGGGTCGCACACGTGACGATGCTGCGGGCGAATGCTTTGACAAAACTGCCCGCGCTATGGGACTTGCTTATCCGGGCGGCGTAAATCTTGACAAAATCGCAACCACGGCGGACGAAAGCCGATACCGTCTTCCCTCTCCCTCGGTTGACGGAAGCGAATATGACTTTTCGTTTTCGGGACTTAAGACGGCCGTCATTAACCTTATACATAACGCCGAGCAAAAGGGCGAAGCGGTTGACGTGCCGGTGCTTGCCGCCACGCTTAGAAAAAAGGTATGCGATATTTTAATTGATAAAACCATTCTTGCGGCAAAGAATGAGGGAATCAGCCGTATCGCCGTAGCCGGCGGCGTTTCTGCCAACAGCGAGCTGCGAGAAAGAATGGAAGACACCTGCAAAAAGCACGGATTTGAGTTTTACCGTCCTTCGCTTAAGTACTGCGGTGACAATGCCGCGATGGTCGGCATTCAAGCATTTTACGAATACAAAAGCGGCAATATTGCAGGTAGTGATCTTAACGCTTTTGCAACGCTTCCCATTGATTACAGAAAATAAAAAAAGAAAAACCCGTCGGTTAAACCGACGGGTTTAATTTTTAAGTTATCCTACGTAGGAAGGCTCTTTCTGTGCACGGGCAAGATATTTGTTTGCCTTGGTGCAAGCAGCCTTCATAGTTGCACCGTACTCATCAAGAACGGTCTTAATGTTAGCAGCGGTAGTAGTGCTGAGCTTGGAAGTAAGGCTGGCGTATGCGCCGGTGTCATAGTAGCTGAGGCATCCCATAGCCATATTCTCGGTGTGGGGACGCTTTGCATCTGTTATAATCTGCCATACTTCGTACATCTGTGCATCAGCAAAGGTACCTGCCATGCTGCCGAAGGATGTATCGTTAAAGCTGGTAGGATCGAGGAAGTAACGCAGGAAGTAAGCAGCGCCTACAGCGTTCTTTGCGCCCTTCGGGATACACCAAAGCTTAGCATTGGAAGGAGTATTCTTGCCGGCAACCGGTACGCAGTCGAGGGTTGCGGTATCGATAGAGAACCAGTTTGCTTCCTTATACATACCGTAAGCGATAGCGTCGAAAAGACCAACGGTACCGTCAACAAGACCTGCAGAGTTCCAACCGCCTACAAGGCCGTCGTCATACCACTGAGCAAGCATTCTCTGCATATCGAGAACGGTGGTGTTGCTCAGGTTGCTGGAGAAGGATTTGCCGTCGTACTTAACAAAGTCCTGACCTGCAGCGAGCATATAGGGGTTAGAAATGGTGTTGGTCTGGATAGAAACGCCGATGTTAGCAGCATTCTTTTCCTTAACCTTACGTGCAATACTTTCAACAGCAGCGGTATCCCACTTGCCTGCCTTGTAAAGGTCATAAGGCATAGTTTCAACGCCCATATCCTTAAGCTTTGCAGGGTTGTAGTAGGTTACATAGCTTGTATCGTCGCAATACCAGGTTCCGCCAACTGCGAGACCATAGTAGTTACCATTAATCTTGTAGTTGTCCATAACGGTCTTGTTCCAGAACTTGTCGTCAAGACGGAAAACCTCGTCATCAAGCGGTTCGAGTGAAGTGATTGCAAAGGACGGGAACTGCGATGAACCCATGTTTGCAACGTCGGGAGAATCACCCGAAGCTATAAGAGAAGCAAGCTTGTTGTTATAGTCAGCTGTGTTGTTGGGAGTGAATATGTAATTAACCTTGATACCGGTCTTCTTTTCAAAGGCATCCTTTAATGCTAAGTCGGTAGCAATAGGTTCACGCCATAAAAGAACTGTTACGGTAGAATCCTTTACATCAGCAGGGATGTCAGAATAAGGATCCGATTCAAAGGTAGTCTTACCCTTGGAGTTGGCAGTATCTTTATCTTTATCGTCGTCTTCTTCCTTGCGGTTACCGGTCAGGCTGGAAGTATCTTCTTCCTCGCTGGAAGCGTCCTCGCTGGAAGCCTCCTCGCTGGAAGCGTCATCTTTACCAAGACTGTCAGGATCGATAGGATTGCCGTTCTCATCAACATAGAGAATTTCAGGCTCTTCACTTGTCTCGCTACCACCGGTTCCGCAAGCAGCAAATAATGTTACAACCATCATAAGTGCAAGCAGTAAAGAAGCGAGCTTTAAAACTTTTGCTTTCATTTTTACAATGACCTCCATAAATTCTACTATCCGCATACGGGCGGACTCCGTTTTGCATAAGCATTATACACTAATTTTAATACAAATGCAATAAATTTATATAAAATTTACTATAATTTTTTGCCGATACTATGAAAAATTACAACTTTTTTCCAAAAAAATGACCGTGCATATAAATGCACGGTCAAACTTTTAACCAACAATACCTACGCGGTCAATACTTGCAATAAACTGCTTTTGAAGAATTGCATACATTACAAGCACAGGAGCGATAAACAACAGACAACTTGCCATTGTGGGGCCCAGCGCTTTTTCGTACGAATAACCCAACTGTCCGAGAGTTGAAACGATTGAGTTCAGAGCAACTGCAAGCGGGAAATCTTGGCTGAAGTACATAATCGACTGATAGTAGTCGTTCCAGTACCAGATAACCGCGAAGATGGTAACCGTCAGGAACACAACGCCCGAAGACGGTACAACAACCCTTAAGAAGGTCTGGAAGGGACCTGCACCGTCTATCCAGGAAGCCTCTTCAAGTTCCTTCGGCAGTCCAAGGAAGAACTGACGATAGATGAAGATAAACAGTCCGGAACGGATTCCTACGCCGAACAGAGCCGGCAGATAGAATACGAACGGTGTATTTATAAGGTTGGTGGGTATGTTCCAGTTAAAGGTTTCGTTGACGAAGGTCAGGATTCCGCCTAAATCAAAATAACGGAAGTTAAGATAGGACGGAATGATGTAAACCTGAACCGGAACGATAGCGGTAAGCAAAACTATACCGAACAGGAAGTTGTTTTCCTTAAACTTAAATCTTGCCAGACCGTATGCACACAGTGAGCAAGAAGCAACCTCGATAAATGCCGAGAACACGCACTTTGAAATGGTGTGCCAAAGCGATTTATAATAATCGAGAGCCTCGATAGCCATTGTGTAGTTGGAGAACGTAAGGGTCTTGGGAACCCATACGATACTCGGGTCATAAAGGTCGGTAAGAGAGATAAGCGAATAGCTTATCATCGAAAGCAGCGGGTAGATAATGATGTATCCAACCGACAGAAGGAAAAATAATCTAACAAACGAGAAGAGAGAGCTGCCTAACCGCTTAGAAGCCTTATTCTTGTTTTCAAATGTCATAGCTTTAAGTTTCATAATGCAGCACCCCCTTAATTCCAACGCTTGAGGCAAATCCTGCTATAGAGGAAGAGCACCACAGCGGTAATAACGCCGATTATTGCGAAGAAGAACCACATCATAGCCGAGCTATGGTAATAGTTCTGATTCTGGTTCATCATAAGATAAGCCTGTTTCATAACCGGGTCGTTTGTTTTGGTAAGAAGGTCGATTACCGTGTAAACGATTACAAGCAACAGGGTATTGGAAACCATCGGAAGTGTGATAT
>JAZUOJ010000096.1:0-30039 GCA_045604625.1 Acutalibacteraceae bacterium
GTCCGTATTATCAAGGCAGACGAAGTTTACTCCACAGATTTCCCTACAGGAAAAACGGACATTTGTATCAAGCCCTTCCGCAATCAAAGCAAGTGCTTCATCCTTTTTTTCATAGGTTTCATAAACATCATCATAATGGAAGCGGTTATTGAAGCAGTACCAATACTCGTGGTTTCCGGCCACAAACATCATATCCGTGCTATGTATCAAATCTTTTGCAATGCGGATATTTTCAGGGGTAATGAAATCTAACAGGTCGCCTGTATTGACCACCGGATACCCTGTTGTCTGCACATATTCTTTTACAAAATCTACTGCCTCGGGGGCAAAGTGAAACATGCGCTTTCTCGCTGCTGCAAACGCTTGCCTCTCGGCGCTCTCACTTTCGTCAACTTCCGACAGATGAATGTCGGAAATATGTAGGAAAATAAAAGGCCTTTCCGCACCTACAGATAATGTATTTTTTATAACGTACATAACTAACCTCTCCTCGCCACCGAAGGGTGTTATATTGTAAATGAAATTGTAGCATGTTTTATTTTGTTTTGCAACAGATAAAAAAGAAGGTCAGTATTTAACAAATTTGCTATTCAATCAGTGGTTTGTTTTGGGCCGCTGGTCCGCAAAATATATCTCATAAACAAAAAGAAACACCCACCGTTTGGTGAGTGTTTCTTTTTGGCACGTCGCACCGATTTAGATGTTGATGTAAATTATATTTATTTCCATTTAAGCGGAGCTATTGATACTGCGCCTTTATGGGGAATATTTTTGCTGAGCCAACCGCAGGTTGTAATATAATAATCTTCTCCTACCTTAAGAATTTCAGAAGCGTGACCATAAAGTTTCGTGATTGGTTTTGTTCCGTTTCCTTCTCCGTTATATTCTCCAAACGATTTAGGATTATCGGAAGCAAACACTAAGGTGTTGTTATAGGTTTCATCTGAACAATCGGTATAAGTAACGAAAAGATAATAAATACCATCTTTCTTCACAACAAAAGGCGACTCTATAGCACCCCAAGCGGGTTTAAGTGGTGCTTCGTCTCCGGATGTAAGCGCATATCCTATAAAATCCCAATCTAAAAGGTTGTTTGATGAAAAGCAAGAAACTGCGCCTTTTTGGTTGTAAACGCCCACAACATACATCAAATATTCATTTTCAGATACTTGTAAAACAAAGTGGTCACGGTGCGCTCCCATCAGAGGCTCGTTGTTGAGCCTTACGTTTGTGCCAAACCACTCGTACATATCAAACGACACTGCTAAAGAAGTGGGTGAGGGACCGTAAAACATATAAAAGTTTTCATCTTTTCTTATAACGCAAGGCGCCCACGCAAGAGTGCCACAATCAATTGATCGACCGACTTCGCGCATAGGCTCATAGAGTGTTTTTCCAACACCGTGAACAAAATATCTTTCATAGTTTGGGGTGCCTTCAAAACTTGTAATACCAAACAAGTGCCAATTTCCATCGGGGCCGAGCACAATGCTATGGTCGTTTACATAGTTTCCGTTATCGCGTGGCGCAAAAAGAACCTTCCACTCACCTGAAATATATGGAATTTCCATAAAACCACTCCTTTACTGTACTTCCCACATCATAGTTTTTTAGATAAAGTTTTAGCAATTTAGATATCAGCATTAAAACTATTTGATAAATTCTATATTTATCGTTCTGATTATATCATAAAACTTTAAACTTTTCCATCTAATGTTGATTTAATATTTAGTTCAAGTCCTCCCCGAAAGCTGTATTAAAAAGGCAAGAAAAAACCCGGTAACCACAGTGGTTACCGGGTTTTCTGCACCGAAGCTTAAATCGGTTCGCATTGTTGGTTGCGGGGACAGGACTTGAACCTGTTCGCGCAAAGGCAGAGCCTTTGCTTGCCCTCTTGCGGTGCCCGAAAAAACCATCGGTGCTGTCGCTTCTCCCTCGGTTTTTTCGACCGCTGCGCTTCGTTACGCTCGCTGCATCTCGCACTGCGAGCGCTCACGACCTCACCCCGGGAACCCATCGGTCGCAGGTTCAAAGCATAGATCTCATAACAAGAAAAATCCTCATCCACCAAAACGTGAATGAGGATTTTTTTGGTTGCGGGGACAGGACTTGAACCTGCGACCTCCGGGTTATGAGCCCGACGAGCTACCAGCTGCTCTACCCCGCGATATTTAAGGCACCTTTTTTGGGTGCCCTATTATTATAACACAAGAAATATATTTTGCAAGTCTTTTTTTATAAAAACCTTATCTTTTTACTGTTCGTGCAGATTTTACGACGCTAAACAACCAAAAGCACAGGAAAATTGCAAGATTCGCAAGCACGACCGATGCGCCGGGCGGGGTGTTGAGCACAAACGAAACCGCTATTCCGCACAAAAAACCTCCAACCGAGCACATAAGCGAGCCCGCAATTACCCCTTTATATGATTTACACACTCTGCCTGCAGAAAGCGCGGGGAAGATTAGCAGGCTTGATATGAGCAGGGCACCCATCATTCGCATGCCGATAACCACCGTCACCGCCGTAAGGCAGGCAAGCAGGGTGTTATAACGTCCGACCTTTATGCCTGTTGCCGACGCAAAGCTTTCGTCAAAGACCACCGCAAAAAGCTTATTATAAAACACAAAATAAAGCAGTAAAACAAGAGCGCAAAGCACGGCCGAAATCACAAGATCCTGACCGCTTATTGTATAAATGCTTCCAAACATAAAGTTGTTTATATCCACGTTCATACCGTGCGTTAGTTTTGCAACCGTAACACCTATTGCAAGTGAACTGCTCGACACCACCGCTATTGCAGCGTCGCCCTTTATTTTGCTGCTTTTATTAAGCCGCAGCAAGAAAAATGCCGCCAAGAGTACACACGGCACCGCCACGTAAAGGGGTGACACCGAAAAAGCCATACCGATAGCACTGGCACCAAAACCCACGTGCGAAAGGCCGTCGCCGAGTGATGAATAGCGTTTAAGCACCAAACTCGCGCCCAAGAGCGCGGAGCACACCGATATGAGCAGTCCTACAACCAGTGCGCGCAGAACAAACTCGTACGACAGAAAGGTAAGCAGGTTACTAATCATGACAGTGCCCTCCCGCTAACATTTTTTTGCCGAGTGGCGAATTTACATATTCGTGCGACGAGCCGAAAAAATATTCGCGTTCGCCCAAATGCAAAATCTTGTTTCCGTAGTGAACGGCGCACGAAACGTCGTGGGAAACAACTATAATGGTAACCCCATCGCGGTGAAGTTGCTCGGTTATTTCGTAAAATTCCGCCGTTGCAACGGGGTCGAGTCCGGTTATAGGCTCGTCCAGCAGCAACACACTTTTTGCGGCACAAAGCGCACGGGCAAGCAGCACCCTCTGTTGCTGACCGCCCGAAAGCTCGCGAAACGATGAACCCTCTATACCGGAAATGCGAAGCTTTTCGCACATATCAGCCGCCATTTTGCGGTCTGCACGCGTGTAAATGGGAAATGTTTTTTCGCTGAGCGTACCCGAAAGCACGACCTCACGCACAGAGGCGGGAAAATCCGACTGAATTTCGGTCTGCTGCGGAAGATAGCCTATCTGCTTTTTTGAAAGTCCCTCAAACGAAATTTCACCGCTATCGGGCGTTAAAAGTCCAAGCAGCAGTTTCATAAGGGTGGTTTTACCGCTGCCGTTTTCGCCCACTATATACAAATGGTCGCCACGCTCTATAGAAAAACTAAGATCGCGCAAAACCTCGCGCTTATAGTAACTCTTGCACAGGTTACGAACCTCAATTATCGGCATTGCAAAGCCCCCTTTTTAGCATTTCTTTGTTATACTCCATAACGTCTAAATAGGTCATTCCGCCCGAAAAATCGCTCTGGCTTATGGTGTGTAACGAGTTAAGCATCAGCTTTTTTGCACCCGTTTCACGACAGACGGTATCCGCCAGATAGCCGCTTCCGCTTTCTATATAATAAACCGCGCCCAGATTTTCATTTTTTACGGTGCTTATCAGCTCCATAACGGTACGCGCATCGGCGTCGGCGAGCAGGTCACAAGCGTCAAATGCCGCCACGTAAGAAAGCGAATAATAGTTGCAAAAATATTTAAGCGGAAAACGGTCTGCCACCACAATTTTTCGTGTGTCGGCATTTTGCAGAAGTTCCTTTGTGCTTTCTGAAAGCTCGGTTATCTTACCCGCATATTCCTCGGCGTTTTTCCTATAACCCTCAGCCGAAGACGGGTTTTTAGATGCCAGCGCATCGGCGATAACACCCACTATTTTCTTGGCGTTATCGGGAGACATCCACACGTGCTCGTCCGCACCGTGAGAATGCCCGTGCTCATCTGCTTCTTCGGTACTATGGGTATGCTCTTCCTCTCCGTGACCGTAAATAAGCTCACTATAATCGGTCATTTTAATTATGGTTTTATCATTGGTATCAACACTGTTTAAAACCTTATCTACCCAAGCGTCGCTGTCGCCGCCGGTATAGATAAAAACGTCTGCCGACTCTATTTTTACGATATCTTCGGGCGAGGGCTCAAAGCTGTGAATTTCGGTGCCGGGAGGCAACAGCATATGTATTTCTTCATCTTCGCATACCGCACGCGCAAAATCGTAAGCAGGAAATACCGTAGCCACAACGCTAAGGCTTTCGGACGGTTTGTATACGCCGCACCCCGCGGTTAATAGTAACAGCGCAACAAAAACTACACCCAGTCTTCTCATCTTGCGCACTCCTTGCAGGTGCCGTACAGTACCGTTTTAGATTTATCTACGCTAAATCCGTGTTCGTCGGCTATGTGTGCGGACAGAAGGTCTATATGTTCACATTCAAGATGTATAAGTCTGCCGCAGGAGACACACTTTAGGTGGAAATGATGATGGCATCCCTCGTCGACATACGAAAAGCAGGCCGAGTCTCCGCCCGTGAATTTGCGCACCTTGCCCTGCGATATTAACTTCTCAAGATTTCTATAAACGGTTGTCAGTCCTATTTTCTCGCCGCGCGAATACAGCACATTCACTATCTCCTCTGCCGTCATATGAGCGCCCTTTCTTTCGGAAAGCACCTCGCCTACCAATAGAAACGGCCGTGTATTATAACCCGCCCTTCGCATCTTATTATCACCTCAAAATTGAAAACGATTTTCATTTTCATATTTTACCACACATTATCTTCCTGTCAAGCCAATTTGTTCTTGTAATATGTGGAAATTTGTAGTATTATAATAAAAGTAACAAAATTGTAACCGCGTTGAGGTGAATCGTTTGCGAAACTTTTTATTAAAGCTGCTGTACGAAAAGGAAACCACCGTTTTCGACCGCAGTCTTGATTTTTTAATTGCCCTGCTCCCTACCGTTATTGCAGGAACGTTATATTTTGGAATTCGGGCGCTTTTGTGTATGCTGATATGCGCAGTTAGCGCCGCTTTAAGCGAATGGCTTTTTTCAAAGCTTCTTTCCGTAAAATGCGATCCGCGCAACCTTTCCGCAGCGGTTTGCGGTTTGCTAATCGGCATGACTATGCCGTCAGGCTTTTCGATTCCCGCCGCCGCAATTTGCGCATTTTTCGCAATGCCCGTCGCGCGTGTTATGTTCGGCGGTGTAGGTTGTGAAATAGTGAGTCCGTCCGCGCTGGGCGCCGTTTTGGCTTTTGTTTGCTTCCCCACCCTATTTAGATACACCGACGCCTTTACGGGTTTTCCGGTATCTGATACACTCATTTCACCCGTATCAAATGATTACAGCATACAACAGCTGCTTTTCGGTGCACACGCCGGAGCCATCGGTGAAACTGCGGCAGTATTTTTGGCGGCAGGCGCACTTTATTTGGCCGCACGCAGAGCAATTTCCCTTGTTATGCCTGTTTGCGCTTTGCTTGGCACCGCGTTATTCTCGTTTTTGTTCGGATTCGACGTTCTGCCCGCAATATTGGGCGGCGGTGTGATTTTGGCATCGGTCTTTATGCTGACCGACAAAACCATTTGCCCGCGAGGCGTGCTAGGCAAAATAGCAACCGGACTTGTATTCGGTTTTATTACGGTTATTATAAGAAAATATGCTGCAGCAGAAGAGGGCGTTTATTTTGCCGTATTGACGGTAAACATTTTACGACCGCTGTTTGATGCAATTCCCGATACTCTTATTTTAAGAAAGAGGGTGGCAACCGGTGGATAAAAATAAACTGAAATCGCTCTACTCCCCCTTTAGGGGAAGCCTTTTACACTCCTTCTGCGCCGTTATGGCAGCGCTTGTTTTAACGCTGGGAATGATAATTCTTATCCATACATTTTGCCATCTCCCCGCGAGTAGCGAAAACATATCGTCGTCCTATTCGGACGATACAGCTTTACGGGCAGAAATGGAAAAAATAAGCTCTGACACGGCAAGCGAGGTGGCAGAATGAAAAACATACTAAACAGGTTTTTGTTGCTGACCTTTGCGCTTGTTCCGGTGCTTTGTCTGACCGACACCGCCAAAAACTCACTTTTAGCGGCTGTTGCGACCTTCCTATCCCTCGCTCTTGCAGTAATTGCACGTTATTTGAGCCCGCGCTTTATTCCGCAGAATGTAAAAAATATAGTAATTCTTTTTTTCATAGCTTTCGGCATTTCGGTCACCGAAATAGTGTTAAAGCCTATAGCAGGCAGTAACACCTTTTTGCCGCTTTGTGCCGTTCCGGCTGTGCTTTTACTGTCACAGCTTAATGCCAAAGAAAACATTCGCACGCTTTCGGTTAGGACGGCAATATCCGGCGGCCTTTTCGCGGTCCTATTGCTCATAATAGGAGTCCTGCGCGAATTTTTAGGTCTCGGCTCTGTCTTTTCTTTACAGATTATTGGGGAAAAACTAAAACCGGCAGCAATTTTTTCACTGCCGGCCGGCGCAATATTTATAATCTCACTACTCATAGCTGTGCTTCAACACTTTGCAAAGGAGGACGGCGAGAATGCGTGACGTACTAATGTTATTGTTGGCGGGTGTGCTTGCCGATAATCTTATTTGCTTCCGTTGCATCGGAATAGGAAACAACGTTCTATCAACCGACACCCTGCGCAGAAGCGCTATGCTTGGAATCTTTATAACGGTCGCGGGAATTGCCGCTACTGCAATCGTGTTTCCGATAGGTTTACTGCTGGAGTCGATAAATGCCGGCTATTTAAAAACCTTTTTCATAATTTCGGCCTGCGCGGCAACGGTTTTGGTAGGAAAAAAGGTCTTTCCAAAACTACTATATAATTTTTCTTCGGCTCAGGGCGCTGTGGCTTTCGGCACGGTACTCGGAATATGCTGTATATGCGCTGCAAATCCCGTGTTCTGGCAGGCAGTTTTGTCGGCACTGTTTTACGGACTTGGACTTCTGCTGGTGCTGTGCGTTTTCTTCTGTGCGCGCCTTTCGCTTAAACCCGCAAGAATACCACAGTCGCTTAAAGGTCTCCCTCTTGACCTTATAATTACCGCCATTATAGCACTAATAATTTACGGTTGGCACGGTGTTGCGTAGCTAACGAAAGGAAGAACTAAATGAATTTCTCGGATGAGAATGTGGATATAAAAAGTCATTCGGACGCCGCGCTGAGAAGAAGGCGCGAGGCGGCAAGAAAACGACGCGAGAAGGAACGAAGAATGGCTTTGCTTCGGCTTATACTGCGCGCGGTCGCATTTATTACGGCAGTCGTTTTAGTAGTTGTTTTGATAACCAAGGGTTGCAAAAGCGACGAGGGTATGGAAAACGATGTATCCTCCAATGCAAGCGCGCTCGACGCTGAGGCTGACGTAAACAACGAACCGCGCGTCTCGCTTCCGACAGAGGCGACAACTATTACTACGCTCGGCACCGATATTAACAGCAGTTTTGCTGCAGTTCTTAACCTAAACACAAATCAGATAACTGCATCTAAAAACCTGCATTCGCGTATGTATCCCGCCAGCACCACAAAAATTATGACGGCTATAGTTGCATACGAAAACGCGTCAAGTCTTGATGCAACGTTTACGATGACGACCGAGCTTATCGACCCGCTATACCGCGCCGAAGCCACACTTGCAGGTTTTGTCGACGGTGAGAGCGTTACCGTGCGCGATTTGCTTTACGGAACTATACTACCCTCGGGTGCCGAGGCCGCAGAGGGTGTTGCTATTGCTACCGCGGGAAGCATAGAAAACTTTTTACAACTTATGAACCAAAAAGTTAAGGAACTGGGGCTTAAAAACACCCACTTTTCAAACGTTACGGGACTGCACGACACCGCTAACTACTCTACCGCTTACGATATGGCGGTAATACTCAAGGCTGCTATGGACGTTCCGTTTTTAAGAGAGGTGCTTTCGGCATATAAATATACCACCGCACCTACAGTACAACACCCCGAAGGCATAGAGCTTACCGGTACGCTGTTTAGTTATATGTACGGAAGCGAGCCCGAGGGCGCGGATATTTTAGGCGGCAAAACCGGCTACGTTTATGAGTCGGGATACTGCATTGCTTCATTTGGCAGCGCCGATAGCGGCGCAGAATATATATGCGTTACGGCAAATGCAGAAAGCCGCTGGCCCGCCGTTTACGACCAGATAAATATTTACAGCACTTATGCAAAATAGAAAGGTGAAAACTATGTATTCTTTTGAATGCGATTATACCGAGGGCGCACACAGCGAAATTCTTCGCCGTCTGTATGAAACAAATCTTGAACAGCTACCCGGCTACGGCCACGACCGCTACTGCGACTCGGCCAAGGAAAAAATTAAGGCGGCCTGCAAATGCCCCAACGCTCAGGTTTCTTTCATAACCGGAGGCACGCAAACCAACCAAATAGTTATAGCTTCCGTGCTAAAGCTGTATGAGGGTGTTATCTCTGCCGCAAGCGGACACATAAACGTACACGAATCGGGCGCGGTTGAGTACACCGGACACAAGGTTCTTCCCCTGCCGCAGCACGAGGGCAAAATCCGTGCTGATGAACTGCTAAAGTTTTTAAAAGATTTCTATGCCGATACCTCTCACGAGCATATGGTATTGCCCGGAATGGTATACATTTCGCACCCGACCGAATACGGAACATTATACGAAAAGGCCGAACTGGCCGCAATATCCGACGTTTGCCGCGAATATTCTTTGCCCCTGTTTTTAGACGGCGCACGTCTCGGTTATGGCCTTATGAGCTACGAAACCGACGTTACCCTCGCCGATATTGCCGAGCTTTGCGATATTTTCTACATAGGCGGCACAAAGGTTGGTGCGCTGTGTGGCGAGGCAGTAGTGTTCACTAAAAACAATATGCCGCCGCACTTTGAAAACCTTATTAAAAAGCACGGCGCGCTACTCGCAAAGGGTAGACTTTTAGGCGTTCAGTTCGACACCCTGTTTACTGACGACCTTTATTTTAAGCTTGGACGCCATGCGATAGATGCCGCAGAAAAGCTGAAAGCTATGTTTAAAGAAAAGGGTTACCGCTTCTTTATAAACTCACCCACAAACCAGCAGTTTATTATACTCGACAACCAGACCTTAAGCCGACTCGAAAAATCGGTGCGCTTTAGTTTTTGGGAAAAGTACGACGAAAACCACACCGTTGTGCGCTTTGCCACCAGCTGGGCAACAACCGACGAAGCACTTTGTGCGCTGGAAAAACTGCTATAGAAAACTCTCACTTGTTTCGAGTGTATTTTATTAGCCATATAAAAAACCGAGAATCTTTTGTGATTCTCGGTTTTTGTTTATACTATGATATCGATAACGCCATCGGGAAGTTTTGTTGTAATATCCTTCTGCGAGGTGGTGGTTGTAGAAGTCGCATCCTCAGACGGAGTTTTGTCCTCGGATGAAGTTTGACCCCCTGTCGGTTCAGACGTTGTTGTCGTCGGTGTAGAAGTTGTTGTCGTCGGTGTAGAAGTTGTGGTGGTCGGTTTAGACGTCGTTGTCGTCGGTGTAGAAGTTGTTGTCGTAGGTTTAGACGTCGTTGTTGTCGGTGTAGACGTTGTTGTCGTCGGTTTAGACGTAGATGTAGGTGTGCTGTCATCCTCTATTGTGTCGTCAACGTCTTCCGGCGGGTTAGTAGGAAGTTTTTGACCTTCGGAAATTGTATCATCAACACTCGATGACGACTTATCATCCTTATTATCCTTGTTTCCGAAAAGGTTTTCAAACCACGATACTATACCGCTTATGATGCCTCCCTTTTCCGGTTCCTTGCCGGAGGGCGCGGAAGAAGTTTCATCTATAGGTGCATCTGCAGGCAGCTTGCTATCATAGGCGGGTCCCTCGGAACCGTTATCCACATTGGAATATTCCTCTTCATTCGAGAGGTCCGGTCCCAACTCGGATGCTACCGACGAAGTCTGGCTTGGGTTTAAAGCACTCTCAAGCTGTGAACTGGTCATAAAATATTCTTCCTTGTGCTTGCGGCATCCCGCAAAAATGCACAAGATAAAAACGAAGCACAGAAGTAGTGTAGAAAATGATTTGATTTTCATCATTATTCCTCCGTAATTTATATTTTCTTAAGGGTAACTATTGCGCCGCTGTTGGCGGAAAGGGTAATTTGGAAACCGTCAGCGGTACTGCATATTTTTGCGTCACCGTCAACACTGTCTACCGAAACGGCTTTGTAGCCGTCTAACGTTATGGGTTCCGTCTTTTCTTCGGGCAGGTAGTTGATAACGGCTACATAACGCGTATCGTCGCTTTCGATATGCTCGGTCACGCCGATAAATGGGCTATGCTTCTCTACAACCTTGCTGCCGTTTTTAATACCCATAGCTTTATATATTTCGTAATACGGCTGGTGACGGTCGCCGTCAATTACCGACGCTGCCATAGCGGCAGTGTTTTCTATGTCGCTGTTAAGGAAATATACCTTACCCTTGCCGTAATTGTTTACACCGAAAAGCGGGTTGCCCTGCTCGTCGCTTGCCAAAACCTCGGCAGTGAGGGCGCGCAGACGCATCTCGTGCTCGGGCCACATTTCTATCTTCTTACCGCCCAGCTCTGTTAGGTGGCGGCTTGTGCGGATGCTTCTTGCCACCAGTTCAAATCCCGTTACCTGCGAGAACTCAGACATCATGCCGCCGTTCATAGAGATGTAAAGCGTTGCGCCATCCTCAGATACGCGGCGAAGCAGTTCACGCTGGAGATGCTTTGTAGGCTCAGCATACAGAGAAAGTGACGGCAGAATATAAGCGTCGGCCACCGGAATTTCCTGATCGTAGTATGCAAACTGCAGTTCAATTCCTGCCTGCTTAGCCAACAAGAACGTACCGTAAGCAGCGGCCCAGGCGTCCTGATTGCGAACTAATATACAAACCGCATCGGTTATTCTCTTTGGGAGCTTTTTGCCGAAGCGTTCGGTAAATTTGGAGAATGCGGTCATACGGTCGAGAGCCTTTGTATGGGTTCCATCGGGATAGATAAGCGCCAGCTCTCTTTCAAGCGCGTTCCAGTCGTACGGAACGGTGTCAAGCGCGCTCTGATTGCAGGCGCACCACCACATATATCCGTTACAGTCGTGTGCCCAAAGACCGAAGAGTGCCATATCGGCGTTAGCTGCGGTTAATTCTTCGTTACCGAACATAGGTCCTAACGTGTTAATTTCCTCTGCAAAGCAGGGCTTTTTACCTATTCCGCTATAGTAAAGCGATTCGGCAACAGCGTGGTTTGTCGACTTCATACGGTTAATTTCATCGGTGTGGCAGTGAGGCGTAAAAGCAGGATACGGATGGGTGCAAAGCACGTCCATAATTTCACCCTGGTCCTGCGGACGCCATACACCGTTGGGGTCAAGTCCGTGCATACCCGAAATAATAGGCTTTTCCTTGTCCTCGGCACGGATAGCGTTTGCAAGCAGAAGCGACCAGGTATATGCCGTGTCGGCATCCGTCGTCATTTCCATACAGTTGCATTCGTTTCCGATATCCCAAGCCACGATTGCTTCGTGATCCTTAAACCTTGAAACCATATATTTTATAAACTTAAGTTCCCACTTAATAGCGGTGGGATCGGTATGTAAATTAAGGTGTTCGAGTGCGCGGGGAGCATATAGTTTTCCACTCATCCAGCCGGTAATAAGTCCAACCATACAAGAAATTCCGCGTTCCTTACAAAGGTCTAAAACGCGCTGGAAGCGCTCTACCATAACCGGGTCGATTCCTGCCTCTGCCTCGGGGGTGTGGGGCATTGGCATATCGTCGAATGCTATTGCCCTTCTTTGATGATTTCCGCAAAACTGCATAACGATAGGCTGAAAATCGGACCAAAGCGGGAAAAAGCGTATAACCTTTACGTTTGACTCAACCAGCAAATCAAGGTCTCGTATTACAGCTTTTTCGTCCCACTGGTTCCACATGTTTATACCTGCATTTGAAGCCCAGTAGTTAACGCCTATAAAGAAATTTCCACTTTCAAACAAATTACACTTCATACTATGATGCACTCCCGTAAAGATATCTAAAAATATTATACCATATATGTTTAAAATTGCAACAAAAAAGACGCAAGGCTATCGCCCTGCGTCCCATATTTCGCTATTTTACCGATGTTCCTAACATTCCCTGCGCCGAAAGCCCGAAACTGACCGACAGCGCTCTGTCTACCCTGTCCATCACACCCGTATCCAGGCTGCCCATTCGCTCTTTAAGACGCTGCTTGTCTATTGTACGCACCTGCTCAAGCAACACAACCGAGTCCTTTGATAGACCGCAGTCATCGGCATTTACCCATATGTGGGTTGGGAGTTTTGCCTTGTCGTGCTGGCTGGTTATTGCCGCAGCTATTACCGTTGGACTATAACGGTTGCCAACATCATTCTGAATTATAAGTACAGGTCGTACACCACCCTGCTCGGAACCGACGACCGGACTTAGGTCGGCATAGTAAATTTCTCCGCGTTTGACTGTCATTTGTATTTCACGCTCCGCATTTATTGCTAACTTAATTTGTGTTATTATTGTTGCCGTTTATTTTGCAAAATAATCACGGCAGGATAAAATTTTTATCCCCTAACACATTCTATGAGCGCAACCCGGCATCGGTTAAAAAATTAACATTTTAAATTGATATAATATCTTGAAATGTAGTTACTGATTATATATAATAAATATATATGTCCGAATAATTATAGGAGGCAGGCAAAATGGAAAAGATTTTTCTTGTGGGCAACCCTTGCTCGGGCACAATGAAGCTAAAAAATAATCTACTTGAAATAATTCGCATATTCTCCTACGCGGGTTATCTTGTTACCGTATACCCTACCAAGTTTCGCGGCGACGCCACCAAAGCGGTAAGCGAGCTTAGTGATGAATATTCAACCGTTATCTGTTGCGGCGGCGACGGCACCCTTAACGAAGTAATAAGCGGAATGATGAAAAACAAAAACAAGTTCCGTTTGGGATATATCCCTGCCGGCACCCTTAACGAGTGGTCCAGCGGACTCCACATATCCCGTAATATTTTAACCGCGGCTAAGGATATAGTTGACGGAAAACTAATAAAACTTGATATCGGGCTCTTTGACGGACGGTATTTCACCTATACGGCATCATTCGGTGCCTTTACCGACGCTTCGTATTCTGCACCGCAGGAAATTAAAAACGTTCTCGGTCAGGCCGCATATTTCTTTGAAGGAATTAAGAGTCTTGCAAACATCAAACCGTATAATATGACGTTTGTTCACGACGGAATGGAAATTTCAGGTGAGTTTCTGTTTGGCGCGGTAACAAATTCACTTTCGGTAGGCGGAATAATAAAGCTTGACGAATCACAGGTAAAGCTGAACGACGGTATGTTCGAGGTGCTGCTGATACGCAAACCCGCCAACGTTACACAGCTTAATCAAATTTTAACAAGCATTGTAACACGTGATTTTTCAAACCCCTGTTTTGAGTTTTTTAAAACCAACAAACTCACTGTCAAAACCGAAACGCCTTTTTCTTGGACACTTGACGGCGAAGAAGGCACTCCGAGCAGCAACGAGTTTACGATAGAAAATATTCAGTCGGCAATATCATTTTTTGTACCAAACGGAAAATAATTTTAGGGAAGTGTTTTAATGTTTACAAGAGATATGGGCATCGACCTTGGTACCGCAAACACACTTGTTTGTATAAAAGGAAAAGACATAATTATGCGTGAGCCGTCGGTTGTTGCGTACGACGTACGAAACGACGAAGTTCGTGCGGTTGGCCGCGAGGCAAAAGAAATGATTGGCCGCACCCCAGGCTCTATAGTAGCAGTACGTCCTCTGCAGGACGGTGTTATCGCAGACTTCGACGTAACCGCCGCTATGCTTAAGAGATTTATAAAAAATGCGCTTAAGGGCTCCTTTTTCTCCCGCGCACGTGTAATGATTTGTATTCCCGCCGGCGTAACCGAGGTTGAAAGCCGCGCGGTTGAGGACGCTGCAAAGCAGGCGGGTGCCACAAGGGTAGCTCTTATTGAAGAGCCTATGGCTGCGGCACTTGGCGCAGGACTCCCCGTTGACGATGCTACCGGTAGTATGGTAGTAGATATCGGCGGCGGCACCAGCGAGGTTGCTGTTATTTCGCTTGGCGGCATTGTTACCGCACAGTCGGTACGTATTGCCGGAGACGACCTTGACGAAGCGATAATCGCATACGTCCGCAAAAAGCACAACCTGCTTATCGGTGAACGCACGGCCGAACAGTTAAAAATTGAAATCGGCTCTGCCGTTCCGTACGACAACGAAGGCAGCGTAGAAATAAAGGGCAGAAACCTTGTTGACGGTTTGCCTAAAAACGTTGTTATTTCTGCCGCCGAGGTACGCGAGGCTATGAGCGATACCATAAGCAGCATTATAGACGCTATAAGACTGACACTTGAAAGCACACCGCCTGAGCTTGCCGCAGACATTATTGACCGCGGTATAACACTTATGGGCGGCGGCGCACTGCTTCGCGGCCTTTCGGAGCTTATAAGTGCCGAAACCAGTATGCCCGTTCAGGTTGCCGACAACCCGCTTGACTGCGTGGTTATGGGACTTGCAAAACGAATTGAGGATACAGAAGCGTTTGACGAATACATATACAAACGCGGCAGAAAATTTAACTGACAACTAATTTAATTTACTCTACGGCAGGTGATATATAATGCGATATTTTTTCAAAAGCCGTCGCTTTAAAATAGCGGCAGCCATATTATCCGTGCTTATTATAATCTCGGTTATAGCACGCGCTGTAGGCGGTATTATTACACCACAGCAGAGCATTTTGGGTTCGGTAATCGCACCCTTCCAAACTGCCTTTACGTCAATTTCCAACTACTTTAACGATCTTGACCGCAAAATAAACGGCAACGAGCAGCTTGCCCACGAGAACGCCGAGCTTGAAAGTAAGATAACCGAACTGACAAGCTCACTTATAGAGTATGAGGCAGCGCTCGCGGAAAACGAGTTTTTGCGTGAGTATCTTGAAATAAAG
The DNA here is from genome assembly GCA_045604625.1 of Acutalibacteraceae bacterium. Taxonomy (GTDB): domain Bacteria; phylum Bacillota; class Clostridia; order Oscillospirales; family Acutalibacteraceae; genus SIG589. The sequence continues at coordinate 15,413 of JAZUOJ010000096.1, forward strand.
GACAACCACACCGATTACCAGTTTGAGCAGGCTATGCTTATAGCGCGCGACAGCGACGACCCGTTTTCTACCTTCACGGTAAACAAAGGAAGTCTGCACGGTGTTTCGCTTTACGACCCCGTTATTGAAGCAGGAGGACTTATAGGATATATTTCTGAGGTAGGCGCATCGTATTCAAAGGTTACGACGGTTTTAAGCCCCGAAATCTCGGTTGCGGCATTCGACCGCAGAACCGGTGATTTGGGCGTGCTGTCCGGAAACCTTACCGCAGCTGAAAACGGTTGCACAAGACTTGCAAACCTTTCGCGCAACTGCAGTGTTGCCATAGGCGATTATATTGTAACCTCGGGCGGCGGCGTGTTTCCCGACGGAATGCTGATCGGCACGGTAAGCGCCATCGGCAACGACTACAACAGTCTTATTTATGCCGACGTTGCCCCCGCGGTGGATTTCGAAAATCTGCGCGATATGATGATAATTACATTCTTCTCGGGACAGACGAATCTCGGCGGTGAGCAGAAATGAAAACAATAAAACACAACCAAAACTTCTTCATTTTTTGCGTGCCGGTTTCACTTCTCCTCTATCTTCTAGACAGCACGGGCATAGTTACGCTTAAAATAGGAACGGCACACCCCCTGCTCCTCATTCCCTTTTTGGTGGCGGTTGCTATGGCTGCACGTGAGTGGGTCGGTCTTTGCTTCGGCGCCTGGCTTGGCGTGCTGCTTGACATAACGGGGGCCGAGTGCTATTTTTTCAATTTTCTTATTTTGCTGATTTTGGGTTGCGCCTGCGGACTTATGTGCTCGTATCTTGTAAACGACAACATATACTCGGCTATGGTGCTTTCCTTTGGACTTAGCATTTTTTACTTTGTCGCAAAATGGCTTGTTTTTTTCGTAATAGGCGGAAAAAGCGGCGCCTTTAACTACTTAATTTCCTATTCGCTTCCCTCGGCAGCGTATACGGCGCTGTTTATCATCCCGTTTTATTATCTTGTAAAATTTGTTTCAAAACGCACCTGTTATTTTGACTAAACGAAAGGACTGATGGTATGTCTGTACGGCATCGCATTCGCGAGCGAAAGCAATTTGCCCGCCGCACGATAGTTTTATCACTATTGCTTGCCGCAGTTATGCTTTTATACTCCTTCAGTCTTTTGAATTATCAAATAATAAACGCCGCCGACTACAGCAATCAAGCACGCGGCGCATATTCCCGCACCGCCGTTATAAAGGCGTCACGCGGAGAGATTCTTGACCGCTACGGCAGACAGTTTGCGGTAAACCGAAACGGATACGACATCGTTTTTAACAGCGCTTATCTCGACAGAAGCCAGATAAACAACATCATAAGCCGTCTTATGGAGGTTATGAACGAGTTTGGTGAAGAGTGGAACGACGACCTTCCGATTTCGAAAACAGAGCCCTTTAACTTTACCGACGAGGGCACCGCAAAAAACACACTTCTTCGCACGCTCGACGTTGCGCACTATGCAACCGCAGACGACTGCTTTACGTTGCTTATAAAACGCTACTCGCTTGAGGGTATGGATACACCGACACAGCGTCTTTTAGCCGGTGTCAGATACACTATGGAAGTAGCCAACTTCTCTGTTGCAAACCCGTATTCCTTCGCATCTGACATTTCGGAAAAGCTTATGCTACGTATATCCGAATCGGGCTTTATGCTTGACGGCGTTACCATTTCTAACGTTCCGGTGCGCGAATACGTACAGGGAGATTTGGCATCTAACATTATCGGCACCGTTGGCTCAATGAACGCCGACCAGTGGGAAGAGTACAAGGAACTCGGCTATTCATACAGCGATAAAATCGGCGTTACCGGAATTGAAGCCGCGTATGAAGAATATCTTCACGGCACCGACGGCGTTATGACCTATACCTACGACGGCGACGGTAACGTAATTTCAAGCGAGGTAACCAAAGCCCCGATACCCGGAAACACCTTAATACTCTCGCTTGATAAAAATCTTCAGGTGAAAACGCAGACCGCGTTGGGAGAGCTTATTACATCGCTCAATTCTCAGGGAGGCACCGCAACGGGCGGCGCAGCGGTTGCTATAGATATAAAAAGCGGCGAGGTAATTCTAGCCGCCACCTATCCTACCTTTGATATCAATCAATATTTTTCCAACTATACAGAGCTTGCAAATCAGAAAAACAGTCCTCTTACAAACCGCGCATTCGCCGGCGTTTATCCCCCGGGTTCATCACTTAAGCCCATTATGGGAATAGCCGCGCTGGAAACAGGCGCACTAATTGAGGACGAACACATAGTATGTAAGCGCGTGTATGAATACTATGCAAGCGTTGGATTTACCCCATCCTGCATGGGACGTCACGGCAGCATAGGAATTAACACCGCGCTGTCTAAATCCTGCAACTACTTTTTCTTCGAGCTTGGCAGAAGAATGGGTATAAATACGATAAACTCGTATCTTTATAAGTTTGGTTTAGGAGAAAAAACCGGTGTTGAGGTTTACGAATCTGCCGGAATACTCGACGACGCAGAGGGCGACTGGTTCGGCGGTGACACCCTGCAGGTTTCCATCGGACAGCACAACGCTTTTACACCGATTCAGATTTGCTCTGCTACCGCAACCATAGCTAACGGCGGCACGCTCTACAAAACCACACTGGTAAACCGAATAATGTCATACGACCTTAATAACACCTATTACCAGATTACCCCCGAAGTTAAAAACTCATTTAACATAAACGCGCAGGTGCTGAACACCGTAAAGGCGGGTATGCTTTCGGTTACCGAGGACGGTACGGGTAGTACGGTGTTTAAGGATTACGACATTAAAATCGGCGGTAAGACAGGTACCGCGCAAACCGATAGCGGTGCCGACCACAACATCTTCGTTGCCTTTGCCCCGTACGACGACCCGCAGATAGCGGTTGCCGTTGTTATTGAGCACGGTGCTTCAAGCTATACCAGTGGTTCGGTAATGAAGGCTATTATGAACGCATACTTCTTCAACGAAGAGGATAACAGCGCGCAAAACGGCACAAATTTGCCACTTAAATAATTGACTTTAAAGCTTTATTATGATAAAATCGAGGGGAGGCGCAGACCGTGAAAAACATATTGGCTATCGTGTCCGGAAAAGGCGGCGTCGGCAAATCTACCTGCTCGCTGGGTATTGCAGTAGCGCTATGCCGAATGGGCAAAAAAGTGCTGCTTATAGATCTTGATGCCGGACTGCGTTGCCTTGATATAATGACCGGTGTTGACGACCGACTGGTTTTCGATCTTTTGGACGTTTTAGACGGACGTCCGCTTTGCGACGCCGCATTGCCGGTTGAAAAATGCAAAAACCTTTTTGTTTTGGCCGCACCGGACCGTTACACCGCTATTGACGGCGGAAAACTGCGCGAGCTTTTGCTTTCGGCTATTGAATACGATTATATTATTCTCGACTTCCCCGCCGGAACAGATTTCCCATTTATAGCCGACATAAACGACATAACCGATTTTATTGCGGTTACCTGCGGCGATGCAGTCTGTGTTCGCGACTGTGAAAAAATTGCAGCCTACACCAAAACCTTCGGCAAGGATTGCCGCCTTGTTATAAACAAATATACGCTTCCCCTTGTAAAGCACGGCGTGTACGGCGGAATAGATGATATTATAGACCGTTCCGGCGCACAGCTTTTGGGAATCGTCCCCTACGATAAAAACCACGTTAAACTACCCTTTGCGGTGTTTAAAAAACGAAACAAAAAATCAAAATCTTTTGAGCGAATCGCTCTTAGAATACACGGCTACGCAACACCGTTGCCCAAGCCTAAAAAAATAGAGAAAGGAAAGTAGTAAGATGAACATAGCTCTTATTGCACACGACACTAAAAAAGAACTAATGGTACAGTTTTGTATCGCCTATTGCGGAATTCTAAGTCATCATTCACTTATGGCTACCGGAACAACCGGCAAGATGGTCGAGCAGGCTACCGGTCTTGAGATAAACAAGTTTATGAGTGGCTCAAGCGGCGCACAGCAGATTTTAGCCCGTATCAGCTACGACGAAATAGACCTCTTACTGATTTTCCGCGACCCTCTAAACCGCAAACCGCACGAGCCCGATGAAAACGAGCTTTTACGCCTTTGCGACGCACACAACATTCCGGTTGCAACCAATATTGCAACCGCCGAGGTTTTAATTCACGGACTTGAGCGTGGCGACCTTGATTGGCGCGACGTTTTAAAAGGAAACTAAATAGATTTTTGCTTTGACGCAAAAGGAGTAACATATCCACCTGCATACAGAGAACGATACCGCGGCTGAAAGTATCGTTGTAAGGAGTTATGCGAAGACATTTGCCGAGCAGGCTTTGAAAAAAGCCGTACGTTCTGCGTTAAAGAACAGAAGAGATAAGGCTTTTTGCCTTAAATTAGGGTGGCACCACGGGAAGACCCCGTCCCTTGCGGACGGGGTCTTTTTACATATTTTTTGGAGGTATAAAATGGCTGAAATAAATAAAGCCCCTAGAGGCACCTGCGACGTACTTCCGCAGGATAGCCGCAAATGGCAATACATTGAAGAAAAAATGCTGGATACTGCGCGCATTTTCGGGTTTTCCGAAATTCGTCTTCCGGTGTTTGAACACACCGAGGTTTTTACAAAAAGCGTAGGCGACACCACCGACGTTGTCCAAAAGGAAATGTATACCTTTCTTGACAAGGGCAACCGTTCCATCACGCTTCGCCCCGAGCTTACCGCAGGCGTTGTTCGTTCGGTTATAGAACACGGTCTGCTTTCGGGGCCGATGCCGCTTAAGGTTTGCTACGTAGGCGGCTGCTACCGTTACGAAAAGCCCCAAGCGGGCAGACTTCGCGAATTCCACCAGTTTGGAATCGAATGCTTTGGTGCCAAATCACCGGCTGCCGACGCCGAGGTTATTATGCTGGCAGACCATCTGCTCAGCACTCTGGGACTTAAGTCGTACGAGCTTCATATAAACTCAATAGGCTGTCCCGAATGCCGCAAAAACTATCACAAAGCGCTAAAGGAATATTTCCAGGCACACAGCAGTAGCCTTTGCGGCACCTGCCTTGACCGACTGGAAAGAAACCCAATGCGAATTCTTGACTGTAAATCGCCCGAATGCGGAAAAATAGCCGCAGGCGCACCCGCCGTGCTTGACTACCTTTGTGACGAATGCCGCGAGCATTTTGAGGGCGTAAAATCGCACCTTACTGCTGCGGGAATCTCGTACACCGTAGACGCTTCTATAGTGCGCGGACTTGACTACTACACAAAAACTGTGTTCGAATTTGTGTCGGACAGTCTTGGTGCACAGTCAACCGTTTGCGGAGGCGGCAGGTATGACGGACTTGTAGAGCAGATGCACGGTCCCGCCACTCCTGCACTCGGTTTCGGTATGGGAATGGAACGCCTGCTGATGATTATGGAGGCCGAAAAAGCCGATATGCCGCCCGTAAAGGTGCCCGATATCTACTTGGCGCCTATGGGCGAAAAGGCTGCGCTAAAATGCACCGAGCTTTGCAAAAAGCTTCGTGACGAAGGCTTTACCGCACTGACCGATATTACCGCAAGAGGATTAAAGGCACAGATGAAATATGCCGACAAGATAGGCGCGGCATATACCGTTGTGCTTGGCGATAATGAGCTTGAAAGCGGAACGTCCAAAATTAAAAATATGCAGTCGGGCGAGCAGCGCGACTTCAAGCTGGATGATATTTGCGACACGCTTTATTCGCTGAAATGCGACGATATTTTAGAAGATATCGACCTTGCGGGTTTTGAAAAAATTCTTGATAATAAATAGGAGAAAAGTTATGACACTTGACAGAATGGATGGAATGAAACGCACCGATTACTGTGGTACTCTAAGACAAAGCGACTGCGGAAAAGAGGTAGTTGTTGCAGGCTTTACACAGCGCCAACGCGATTTAGGTCAGCTTATATTTATCGACCTTCGCGACCGCAGCGGTATTGTTCAGCTTGCCTTTGACGACAAGACCGATAGAGGCATTTTTGAAAAGGCTTTTGCGGTTCGTTCGGAATACATTTTAATGGCAAAGGGCGTTGTACGCGAACGCTCGTCCAAGAACAGCGAAATCCCCACCGGCGACATTGAAATTGAGGTAACCGAGCTTAAGATTTTGGGCGAAGCACAGACTCCTCCGTTTGAAATTCTTGACGACACCGGTGCCAAAGAAGACCTACGTCTTAAATACCGCTACCTCGATTTACGCCGTCCTGCGTTGCAGAAGAACATTCTTATGCGCCACAAAATTGCCAAGGTAACACGTGACTATTTTGATGAAAACGGCTTTATAGAAATCGAAACACCCACCCTTATCAAATCTACACCCGAAGGCGCACGCGACTATCTTGTACCCTCACGCGTACATCCCGGCAGCTTTTTTGCCCTGCCGCAGTCGCCCCAGATGTATAAGCAGCTGCTTATGGTTTCGGGATTTGACCGTTATATGCAAATTGCCCGTTGCTACCGCGACGAGGACCTTCGTGCTGACCGTCAGCCCGAATTTACACAGATAGACCTTGAAATGTCTTTTGTTGATATGGAAGACGTTCTTGCCATCGGAGAGGGCTTCTTAAAGCGTTTGTTCCGTGACGTACTCGACATTGAGTTAGGCACTCTGCCGCGTCTCACCTACACCGAGGCTATGGAGCAGTATGGTTCTGACAAGCCCGACACCCGCTTTGATATGAAGATTAAGGACATTTCCGACATTGTAGAAAACTGCGAGTTCGGAGTATTCTCCGGTGCCGTTCAAGGCGGCGGCACAGTACGTGCTATTACAGCTAAAGCGGCTGTAGGAACGCTTACCCGCAAGGAAATAGACAAGCTTACCGAATACGTAAGGGGCATTGGCGCCAAGGGTCTTGCATTCATACGCTGGGTTGAGGACGAGCCGAGCTGTTCTTTCTCTAAGTTTATGAAACCCGAAGAAATGGCCGCTATATATGAGCGCACAGGCGCCGAAAAGGGCGACGTTGTGCTGATAGTAGCCGACCGCAAAAAGACGGTTCTCTCGGTATTGGGTGCGTTGCGCCTTCAGGTTGCACGTCAGCTCGACATTATTCCCAACACCTATAACCCGCTTTGGATAACCGAGTTCCCCTTCTTCGAATACAACGAAGAAACCGAAAATTGGGACGCTATGCACCACCCCTTCACCTCACCGCTTGACGAATGTATCCCCTACCTTGACGGCAACCCCGAAAAGGTATTTGCAAAGGCGTATGACCTTGTACTGAACGGCGTAGAGCTTGCAAGCGGATCAATCAGAATTACCGACCCCGAGCTTCAGTCGCGTATGTTCCGCGCGCTCGGTCTTTCGGACGAAAAGGCACACGAAAAGTTTGGTTTCCTTACCGATGCCTTTAAGTACGGTGCGCCTCCGCACGGCGGAATGGGCATAGGACTTGACCGTCTGTGCATGACAATGCTTGGTTGCGATTCTATACGCGACGTTACCGCCTTCCCCAAGGTTGCAACCTCAAGCGAACTGATGAGTGGAGCACCCGCACCGGTAGACACCGAGCAGCTTCGCGAACTTTCTATTGCGCTCATCGGACCGGAAAATAAATAAACAAAAAATAAAACCCCCGAAGAAATTCTTCGGGGGTTTTTATGTAGCTTAATAATCGCCACGTGCCATTTCGGAAAGTTTTTTAGAACATTCCTTGCATACAACGTGTCCCTTTAAGGTTACGGTATCCTCGGTTTCGCCGCAAAACAGGCATCCGGGCTGATACTTCTTGAGTATGATTTTATCCTCTTCAACAAAAATTTCAAAGCTGTCCTGGTCATCAATTATATCGAACTTTTTGCGTATTTCCATAGGGATAACCACACGTCCGAGTTTGTCAACCTGTCTCACAATTCCGGTAGCTTTCACGTTATTTCACACCTTTACAATTTTGTTTTACCATATTATACATCATTTTACAAATTTTGTAAAGTGTTTTCCGCAAAAAAATCCCCACCTTGCCGTATCGCGCTAATGATAACCTGCCGTTAGCAGGTGGGTGCCGACGAGGCGGTTTCGCGCTCCCTTCTTCCAACATCGGTCAAAGCCGTGCCGGGAGGTCTGCAAACCTGCCGCCAAAGTACTTGGCCCCTTTTAAAAAACTTGTAGGGTTATAATAGCGCAGTCCACGCACAAGGTAGGAAGGTGTATTATTCTTCGTTTATTTCAAAAGCGTCCTGAAGGCGGTCAATAAAGGCATCTGCGATGGTTTCATACTCATCGTCGTCCTCTATCTCTTCAAAATATTCTTCTCCGTCCTCCTCGGCAACACGAACGATAACCAACTCGCCCTCGTCATCAAGCAGCTTTTTGGGGTCGTCGTGAACGGGAAGCAGAGCCAGATACCTGTGCTCGTCGGTTTCTACAGCGTCAAGCACCTCAAAGGTATATTCGTTACCCTCGTCATCGCTTAAGGTTACTATATCCGGATTGTATTCCTCTGTCATAATATTCTCTCCTTAATAACTTTATCTATTCATATTGTACCCGTTTTAAATATAATAGTCAATACAAATAAACACCAAAACCGCAGTTTTTCACTGCGGTTTTAATACTCATTTTGTGTTACTTCTTCCAACCAGGTAATCTATTGACACATTATACAAATCTGCAATTTTTACTAATATATCAATTTTTGGAATACGAGTCATAAGCTCGTAATTTTGGTATGCCTTTTCGGTAATATCGCAGTAAATCGCAACCTGACCTTGGGTATAGCCTTTGTTTTTTCGGCATTCACGTAGTCGCTTAGACAGAATTTCTTTCACATATATCACCTAAAACATTTATGTAAAACGGGTATAGTTTTATTTGCTTCCCATAGTAAGCACAAGAACTGCCTTTTGTGCGTGCAGACGGTTTTCTGCCTCGTCAAAAATTTCGTCCGCGTGCTTTTCAAAGGTCTCTGCGGTTATCTCCTCGCCGCGGTGCGCCGGCAGACAATGCTGTACCATAGCGTCACTATGTGCGAGCGACATAAATTCCTCATTTACCTGATAATCCTTAAATACCTTTTCGCGCTCGGCCTTTTCTTCTTCCTGTCCCATCGAAGCCCAAACGTCGGTGAACACAACGTCAGAATCCTTAACTGCTACTGCGATATCCTCGGTACAGGTGAATCTACCCTCGGCTGCTGCCCATTTCATAATATCGGCATCGGGAGCATAACCGGCAGGACAAGCCACCGCAACCTCCATACCCGATTTTATTCCGCCCACGATAAGCGAATTTGCCATATTGTTGCCGTCGCCGACAAAGGTCATTTTAAGACCCTTTAGCGCACCCTTATGCTCACGTATGGTCATAAGGTCGGCAAGGACCTGACACGGATGGCAATAGTCGGTAAGACCGTTGATTATCGGGATAGAACCGTATTTTGCCAAATCTTCAACCTCGCTTTGGGCGAAGGTGCGAATCATTATACCGTCGAGGTAACGTGAAAGCACACGTGCCGTATCTTCTACCGGCTCGCCTCTGCCTATCTGCAAATCGCGCGAGCTTAAAAACAGCGCCTGACCGCCCAAATGATACATACCGGTTTCAAACGAAACGCGGGTACGTGTAGATGATTTCTGGAATATCATACCCAAGGTTTTACCCTTTAAATACTGGTGATCTATTCCGTGAAGTTTATCATATTTAAGCTGGTCGGCGAGATTTAAGATTTCCTCTATTTCCGAGGGTGATAAATCTCCGAGCTTTAATAAATGCTTCATTTTTCAATTACCTCCGATAAAATTTCAAGAGCCTTCTTTAGCTCACTCATAGTTATATTAAGCGGCGGAAGAAGCCTAACCTTGCTTTTCGCGGTAAGCACTAAAACACCGCGGCTCAGGCATTCGTTGGCAACTGCCTTTGCGTCGCCGTCGATTTCTATTCCGAGCATAAGGCCCATACCGGCAACACTCTTAACCTTTCTAAGGCCTGAAAGCGTTTTTCTTACATACTCGCCCTTGTCTTGCACCTCGTTTAACAGACTATCGTCAACCCGTTTTACTACCGAAAGCGCGCCCGCAGCCGCAACGGGATTTCCGCCAAAGGTCGAACCGTGGTCTCCTGCGCCGAGTGTATCGGCCGTCTTTTCGGAAAACAGCACCGCGCCGATGGGTAGTCCGCCGCCGAGTCCCTTTGCAGTCGTTATAATATCGGGTTTTACACCAAAATGCTCACACGCAAAATATTTTCCGGTTCTGCCGTTGCCGGTCTGCACCTCGTCGGCTATTAGCAAAAAGCCGTATTCTGCCGAAAGGTTTTTCATTTCGTCCACAAATGCGCTATCCAGCGGGTTTACGCCGCCCTCGCCCTGTATAGGCTCAAAAATTATGGCGGCAGTTTTTTCATTTACCGCGTTTTTCAAGGCCGAAATATCGTTTGCGTCTATAAACTTAAAGCCTGCCGTAAACGGGCCGAAATTTTTGTGGAAAACGTCCTGACCGGTTGCCGAAAGCGTTGTTACTGTTCTTCCGTGAAAACTGTTTTTAAGGGCAATAATTTCGCCCTCTTCACCGCCGTGTGTGTCGGAATAATACTTACGCGCAGTCTTTATTGCACATTCGTTAGCCTCTGCACCCGAGTTACAGAAAAACACCTTTGCCATTTTGCTTTTCTGCGCCAGCGCCTTTGCAAGCTTGGCACAGGGCTCGGTATAGTACAGGTTTGAGGTGTGCTGAAGCTTAGCCGCCTGCTCGGATACCGCCTGCACCCACTGCGGGTCGGCAATACCGAAAATATTTACACCTATACCGCTGCCTAAATCAATATATTCTCTGCCGTCGGCATCGTAAAGAATAGCGCCCTTGCCCGAAACAAACTCTACCGGAAAACGGGCATAGGTGCCGGCTATATACTGTTTATCTGTTTCTATAAAATGCTCCATAAACTTACCCTACAAACATTGTTCCTATACCTTCATCGGTTAGGGTTTCTATAAGTATTGCGTGCGGAATACGTCCGTCTATGATGAACACCTTCTGCACACCCTGTCGTATCGCCTCAATACAGCACTCTACCTTCGGTATCATACCGCCCGCTATTACGCCGTTGCGTATAAGCATATTGGCCTCGCTCACGTTTATCTTCTTTATAAGGCTTGACGGGTCGTCCCTATCGCGCATAAGGCCCGAAATATCGGTCATTGAAATAAAGCTTTCGGCCTTCAGTTGTCCGGCAATTTGTGCGGCTGCGGTATCGGCGTTTATGTTATACACATTGCCCTCGCTGTCACAGCCAACGGTTGAAATTACCGGAATATAGCCCTTTTCAAGCAGGTCAAGTATGGGGGTAGTATCTATATTTGTTATCTCACCAACGTAACCAAGCTTTTTATCCAGCACCTTGGCGGTTATCATATGTCCGTCAATACCGCAAAGTCCTACCGCCTTGCCGCCGGTGTTCTGCAGCAGGTTTACAAGGTCTTTATTGGTCTTGCCTGCAAGCACCATCTGAACAATTTCGGCGGTTTCCTTATCGGTAACACGAAGTCCGTCAAGGAACACCGACTCCTTGCCGACGCGCTTTAGCATAGAAGAAATTTCAGGCCCGCCGCCGTGTACAAGAACAACCTTTACGCCTATAAGCGAAAGCAGCGTTATATCGTGCATAACGGCAGATTTAAGTTCATCATTTATCATTGCGTTGCCGCCGTATTTTACAACAACGATTTTGCCGCTATAGTTTTGTATGTATGGAAGAGCCTCTGTTAACACCTCGGCCCTTTGCGCATTGTTTAGTTCCATTCTGTTCACCTTAAGTACGGTAGTCACCGTTTATTTTTACATAATCGTAGGTTAAATCGCAGCCCCAGGCCGTAGCGCTCTCTTTGCCGCTTCCAAGCGATATTAAAATACCGATTTCTTCGCAAAGCAAAATTTCTTTTGCCTTTTCTTCGCTGAAATCGACGCCTGCACCGTTTCTGCAAACCGCAATTTGTCCCGCGGCCGAGGAAAAGTCAACGTCGATTTTTGAAACGTCAAGCTGGGCTCCGCTATAGCCTATAGCGCAAAGCACACGTCCCCAGTTTGCATCGGATCCGAAAACAGCAGCCTTCAGAAGCGCCGAACAGGCAACGGACTTTGCTACCACGCGCGCGGTCTGCTTGTCGGCAGCACCGCTTACCTCAACCTCTATAAGCCTTGTTGCACCCTCGCCGTCACGGGCAATACTGCGGCACAGGTACGAGGTGACTGTGAAAAGTGCCTTTTTAAACTCATAGAAATCAGCACTGTTTTCATCGGTTATCTGCTCGTTTCCGGCCATACCGTTTGCCATAACACAGCACATATCGTTAGTAGAGGTGTCACCGTCTACGCTGACCATATTGAACGAATCCTTAACGTCCTCGCTCAATGCGAGTTTCAGCAGCTCGGGTGTTATGGAAATATCGGTTGTCAAGAATACAAGCATAGTAGCCATATTGGGGTGTATCATACCCGAGCCCTTGGCTATACCGCCTATAACGCACTCTTTACTGCCTGCCGTAAACTTTACGGCAATTTCCTTTAAGCGGGTGTCTGTGGTCATAATTCCCTCGGCAGCAGCAACGCTACCGTCATAGGAAAGTGCCTTTACGAGGGGGTCCATACCACCCGCTATGGGTGTTATATCAAGCGGTTGACCGATAACGCCGGTCGAGGCGACAATAACATCCTCTGATTTAATATTAGTATACTTTTCAGTCAGCTCACACATCTGTTTTGCAATCTCTTCGCCGTTTGCGTTGCAGGTGTTAGCATTTCCGCTATTGCAAATTACTGCCTGCGCATAACCGTCGGATATATTGCTTTTGGTTACAGCTATGGGTGCGCCCTTTACAAGGTTAGTTGTATATACCGCCGCTGCAGCAGCACGGCAATCACTAACGATGAGTGATAAATCTTTTTTTAGCTTGTTTTTACGTATTCCGCAATGCACTCCCGCTGCGCGGAAACCCTTAGGCGCACAAACGCCTCCATCTATTTTTGTCATAAAATTCACCCCGAATTAAAGGTCAAGTCCCGTAGCAGGATCAACACCCAACATAATATTCATACATTGTACCGCCGCACCCGAAGCACCTTTGCCCAGGTTATCAAACCTTGCCGAAACGGTAAATCGCTCGTCATTTCCGCAGACAAATATCTGCATTGTGTCTTTGCCCGACAGGTTATTAGAGCCCAACATACCGCCGCACGCTGTGGCATCAATATCGGACACGTCAATAAATCGGCAGCCGTCATATTTTTCTTTATATATTCTCTTTACAGCCTCGATTCCGCCCTTGACCTGACTTGCAAAGAAGGGAACGGAAACCAACATTCCGCTATAAAAATCGTCCACAATGGGAGAAAATACGGGCTTGTTTTTTAGTCCGGATATAGCAGCCATCTCGCGCAGATGCTTATGCTCCTGCGAAAGGGCGTAAATGCGCGGACTGTAAAGTTCGTTTTCTTTTTGCGTTTCGTACTGCGCTATCATCTTTTTGCCGCCGCCCGAATAACCGGTAAGCGAAAAACAGGTTATAAGCGCATCGCTATCGATAGCTCCCGCCTCAACAAGCGGTGACACCAACGCATTAAATCCACCCGCATGGCAACCCGGAACGGCTACGCGGTTTGCTGAAGGCAAACGCTCGGCTATGCTGTTCTTAAGTTCGGGAAAGCCATATACCCAGTTAGGGTCTGTGCGGTGCGCCGTTGAAGTATCGATAACACGAACATCGGGATTTTCTATAAGCCCTACCGCTTCCCTTGCCGCCGCATCGGGCAGGCACAAAAAGGCAATATCGCAATTGTTTAAATATTTTTTTCGCTCGGCGGTGTCCTTGCGCAGCGACTCATCAATGAGCATAAGTTCTATATCTTTTCGGTTTTCCAGTCGCTCAACGATGCGCAGTCCGGTTGTGCCCTCTCGACCGTCGATAAATACCTTAAACAAATAAAAACCCCTTTTCACAACAAATTAAGAATAAATATTCATAATTATACACTATTATGCGAAAAAATGCACCTATTTTTTGCATTTTTATGAATTTACCCAAAATACCCGTCGATTTTTTAAAATATATGTAAATAATAACGACATTATATTCCCAGACGCGTATTTTAACACAAAAGACGGACGGCTGTATGCCGTCCGTCAGTATTTACGGTTTATACCGCGCGTGACTACTTAAGGTTTGCCTTGAGAGTTTCAAGCTGACGACGAAGCTCTTCGGGGAGCTTGTCACCGAACTTCTTGTAATGCTCTTCAATTTCGGCAGCTTCCTTGCTCCAAACGTCCTTATCAACTGCAAGGATGCTTTCGAGGGTTTCACGATCAAAGTCGAGATCGGTAAGGTCGATATCCTCTGCCTTCGGAACATAACCTATAGCGGTCTCGGTTGCGTCTGCCTTGCCTTCGCAACGGTCAATGATCCAGTTAAGAACACGCATGTTATCGCCGAATCCGGGCCAAATGAAGTTGCCCTCATCGTCGGTACGGAACCAGTTAACGTTGAAGATCTTGGGAGCCTTGTCACCGAGCTTCTTGCCCATATCAAGCCAATGCTTAAAGTAGTCGGACATATTATATCCGCAGAACGGAAGCATTGCCATAGG
>JAZUOJ010000097.1:0-11061 GCA_045604625.1 Acutalibacteraceae bacterium
AAACGCTTTAAGCTCACAAAAACCGGCAAGGTTAAGCGTGCTCATGCTTTCAAGTCACACATCCTTAACAAGAAGACAACCAAGCGTAAGAGAAACCTTCGCAAGACCGTTACCGCTGACGTAACAAATGTTGCTAAGGTAAAGAAAATGATTCCTTATAAATAAGGAAAAGTAAATGTGGAGGTAATTAGAAATGGCACGTGTTAAAGGTGCGTTAGCTACACGCAAAAGAAGAAAAAAGATTTTAAAGCTTGCCAAAGGCTATTTCGGAGCTAAATCTAAGCTCTTTAAAACTGCTAAAGAAGCTGTTATGAAATCCGGTAACTACGCTTATATCGGTCGTAGACTTAAGAAGCGTGATTTCCGTCGTCTTTGGATCACCAGAATTTCTGCGGCTGCAAAAATCAACGGAATGAACTACCCAACCTTTATGAACGGTCTTAAGAAGGCCGGCGTACAGTTGAACCGTAAGATGTTGGCTGATCTGGCTGTAAACGATGCTGCCGGTTTTGCTACTCTTGCAGAAACTGCAAAGAAGGCTTTAAGCAAATAATGTTTTTTTGCCCGAGGCTTATGTTGCTCTCGGGCACATTTTTTTAAAAAAGCGGAGGTGTATCGGTGTTACCCTTCACTAAAATTACAAGCAGGGATAATTCCCTTATAAAGCTGGTAACCCAGCTAAATAATTCCGGCCGTTCCCGAAAGGAGCACGGTCTTTTCGTGATTGAGGGACTTCGTCTTTGCCGCGATGCCGCAGAAAACGGATATAGCTTTACTGCGCTTATCGTGTCCGAGGACGCGGCTAAAAAACACGCCGATGAAATCGAAAAACTGTCACGGTGCGCTGAAAAGGGATACATAGTAAGCGAGGCGGTTTTTTTAAAGATTTCAGACACCAAATCTCCGCAGGGAATTATATGCGTTTGTAAACGTAATAATATAGGTACTTATATTATAGGCAAAAAAGGAAGATACATTGCGCTGGAGAACCTTGCAGACCCGTCAAACCTCGGTGCGGTAGCCCGCACTGCCGAGGCACTCGGAATTGACGGCATTATTGCGTCAGGCGGCGGGTGCGACCCGTTTTCGCCCAAGGCGCTGCGTGCTTCTATGGGTGCTCTGCTTCGTCTTCCGGTTATTGTCCTTTCGGATTTTGTCGGCGAGCTTAAAGCGTCGGGACTTTCGTTGTTTGCCTGTGTTGTTACGCCCGATGCGCAGTCGGTAACCGATGTTTCTTTCCCCGACGGATGCGCGGCGCTTATCGGTAACGAAGCAAACGGCCTCACACAAGAGGCTATAGACGCCGCTACTCCCGTTACCATTAAAATGACGGGCAGGGCAGAGTCGCTTAACGCTGCTGTTGCCGCCTCAATTGTTATGTGGGAAATGCAGAGGTAGCCGTTATGAAATATGCTATCTGGTTACAGCAGGTTTTGCACTTCGGTTTTGGAAGGACTGCGGTAATACTTGACCGCTTTGGTTCGGCACAAGGGGTGTACGAGGCTGATTCTTCGGCACTTGCCCGGACCGGACTGTTTTCACCCGATGCGTTAAAACGCGCGGCGAACAAATCATTAAAAAAGTCCGAAAAAATTATTTCATATTGCAAAAGTAACGATATTAAAATCATTACGTGTGATGATGCGGAATATCCTTATTTGCTTAAAAACATTCCGGATATGCCTGTGGTTATTTACTATAAGGGTACTTTTCCGGATTTTACTACTGTTCCGTCGGTTTGTATTGTAGGTCCACGCAGATGCTCCGAGTACGGAATAAAGGCTTCATATTCGCTTTCGTCGCGACTTTCACGCGGCGGTATGATGATAGTCAGCGGCGGTGCTGTCGGTGTTGATGCCGCAGCTCACGAAGGTGCCCTTGCCGAGGACGGTATTACCGCTTTGGTAATGCCTTGCGGCTTTGGTGTTGACTATCCTAAAGAAAATGAACCTTTGCGTGAAAATATAATACGAAGCGGTGGATGTGTGTTGACCGAATATCCGCCCGAATACCCTGTGAAGAAGGGTACGTTTCAGGTGCGTAACCGTCTTATGTCGGCGCTCTCACTCGGCACCGTCATTATCGAGGCTGGCGAGCGCAGCGGTGCGCTGATTACCGCGCGTCACGCGCTTGAGCAAGGCAAAGATATTTTTGTAATTCCCGGCAAACCGGGACTGCCGCAGTATATTGGTTCTAATAAGCTTTTGCGCGACGGGGCGAAACCGCTTTTGACCGCGCAGGATGTTTTCGATGAATATTGCGGCGAATTTAATGATAAACTTGATATTGAAAAGGCATATAGCAGACCGCTTAAGGCCTATAAAAAAACTTCGGCCGTCAGCGAAATAACTGTATCACCACCACAAAAAACAAGGGGAAATCTCGGCCTTACCGAGATTGCACAGGCTATATATAATGCCACGCCCGATACAGCCTTTTGCGTTGATGAGCTGAGTGTGTTTAACGATTATAACGCAGCCGAGCTTATGACCGCGATGGCGGAGCTTGAGCTTTGCGGATATATAAACGCTGTCCCCGGTGGACGGTATATACGAATAAAGTAAGGAGAAGATTATGTCTAAACTGGTTATTGTTGAGTCTCCTACCAAGGTAAAAAGCATAAAGAAGTATCTTGGACCGGATTATGAAGTAATGGCATCGATGGGACACGTAAGAGATTTACCGAAGTCCCGTCTTGGCATTGATATTGAGCACGGTTTTGCTCCGCAGTATATGAATATGGCTGATAAAAAGGAGCTTATAAAATCCTTAAAGGCAGCCGCTGCATCGAGCGATATGGTTTACCTCGCAACCGACCCGGACCGCGAGGGCGAGGCCATTTCCTGGCATTTAGCGCAGATTTTGGCACTTAATATGAACGAGGCCAACCGTGTTGCTTTCAACGAAATTACCGAAAGCGGCGTTAAAAACGGAATGAAGCAGCCGCGAAGCATAAACCTTAACCTTGTAGACGCTCAGCAGGCACGCCGCGTGCTTGACCGTCTTGTGGGTTATAAAATAAGTCCTTTCCTTTGGAAAAAGGTAAAAAGCGGTCTTTCGGCCGGACGTGTCCAGTCGGTGGCTTTGCGCCTTATAGTTGACCGCGAAAAGGAGATAGAAGCCTTTAATCCGCAGGAATACTGGACTATCGATGCAAAGCTTCAAAGCGGAAGAAAGTCGTTTGCTTCCTACCTTTACGGTACCGCCGCCGGAGAAAAGATCGATATTGAAAACGGCGAGCAGGCCGAGAAAATCGTAGCCGAGCTTGACGGTAAGGAATACGTTGTAGAAACGGTTAAGACGGGTGTCAGAAACAAGCAGCCCGCACCTCCGTTTACCACCTCAACAATGCAGCAGGAGGCTTCGCGCAAGCTGAGCTTTAACGGTCAGCGCACAATGAAGGTTGCGCAGCAGCTTTACGAAGGTGTTGACATTCCGGGAATGGGCGTTACAGGTCTTATAACCTATATGCGTACCGACTCTCTCCGCATATCGGAGGAGGCACGTGCTGCTGCCGGAAGTTATATAGTTTCGCGCTTCGGTGATAAGTATCTGCCCAAAAAGCCGCGTTACTTTAAGACTAAAAACGGTGCACAGGATGCGCACGAGGCTATTCGCCCCACAAACGTTAACCTGGCACCCGAAAGCATAAAAGATTCGCTTACTGCCGAACAGTATAAGCTTTATAAGCTTATTTGGGAACGCTTTATTGCAAGCTTAATGTCTGCATGTGTTCAGGACACCGTCGCTGTTGATATAATAGCTGGTGACTATATGTTCAAGGCAAGCGGTTACAGCGTAAAATTTGACGGTTTTACGGTGCTTTATGAAGAGGGCAAGGACGAAAAGGACGAGGAATACGGTGTGCTGCCGGAAATGAGCAAGGGCGACGTGCTGAAACTCAAGTCGCTTGAGCCTAACCAGCATTTCACCCAGCCGCCCCAGCGCTATACCGAGCCTACACTCATAAAGGCACTTGACGAAAACGGTATCGGCCGTCCGTCAACCTATGCACCGATAATCGCAAACATACTTCAGCGTGAGTATATCGAGCGTGATAAAAAGTCACTTAAGCCTACCTCGCTTGGTACAATCGTGACCGAGCTTATGAAGGACCACTTTAAGAAGGTAGTAGATATTAAGTTTACTGCCGGAATGGAAGCAAATCTCGATAAAATCGAAGCGGGAGACCTTAATTGGACTGCCGTTTTGGACGATTTCTACGGTGATTTTGAAACAATGCTTAAAAAGGCCGAGCAGAGTATGGATGGTGTGCGCGTAAAGGTGCCTGCGGTTGAAACCGACGTGGTTTGTGACAAGTGCGGCAGAAAGATGGTGGTTAAGAGCAGCCGTTTTGGAAAGTTCTTAGCCTGTCCCGGATACCCTGAGTGCAAAAACACCAAACCTATGCCCGAGGATGATATAAAGCAACCCTGCCCGAAATGCGGCGGCAAGCTAATAAAGCGCGTAAAACGCGGAACAAGCAAAACCTTCTACGGTTGCTCTAACTATCCTAATTGTGACTTTGCTGCTCCCGGAATTCCCACCGGAGACGTTTGCCCGCAATGCGGCGGTTATATCCTAAAGGGATTCAAGGGTAGAAAATACTGTATGAACGGCGACTGCCCGACAAGAAAGAAAAAGTAAAATGAAAAAAATTAACGTTATAGGTGCGGGGCTTGCCGGATGTGAGGCGGCTTGGCAGATAGCGAAAAGGGGAATAGCGGTCGATTTATACGAAATGAAGCCCGTAAAACGTTCCCCTGCACATAGCAAAGACGGCTTTGCCGAGCTTGTATGTTCAAATTCTTTAAAGGCTGCCAGGATTGACTCTGCGGCCGGACTCTTAAAGGAAGAAATGCGCAGGTTTTCATCGGTCTGTATGGAGGCGGCTGAAACCTGCCGCGTTCCTGCAGGCGGTGCGCTTGCGGTAGACCGCGAAATCTTTTCGGATTATATTACGGAGAAGATTCGTGGTTGCAGTTTAATAAACGTAATAGAGGGTGTCGTTACCGAAATACCAAGCGGTGTAACGGTTATTGCAACAGGCCCTCTTACCGACGGTGTTTTAGCCGAAAAAATTAAAAAGCTTTGCGGTGCAGAGCAGTTAAGCTTTTTCGACGCTGCCGCTCCTATAATTACTGCTGACAGCGTGGATATGAGCGTTGCTTTTTGCGCTTCGCGCTACGATAAGGGCGACGCGGACTACATAAACTGTCCTATGAATAAGGAAGAATATGAAACCTTCCACCGCGAGCTTTGCGCGGCCGAAACCGCACCACTGCACGATTTTGATAAGCCCATTACGGTGTATGAGGGTTGTATGCCGGTTGAGGTTTTGGCAAAAAGAGGCGAAGATTCCATTCGATTCGGTCCCTTAAAACCCGTTGGACTGCGTGACCCGCGCACGGGGCACAGGCCTTGGGCGGTAGTACAGCTTCGACGCGAAAATTCCGAGGGTACGCTGCTTAACCTGGTAGGCTTTCAGACCAACCTTAAGTTTCCCGAACAAAAGCGCGTCTTTTCGCTTATCCCGGGCCTTCAGAATGCCGAATTTGTACGTTACGGCGTAATGCACCGAAATACTTTTATTGATTCTCCGCGCCTGCTCAGTAGAAACCTATCGCTCAAAAAACAGGATGACGTCTTTTTTGCGGGACAGATTTCGGGTGTAGAGGGTTATATGGAATCGGCTGCAAGCGGTATAATAGCGGGAATAAATGCGGCAAATTATGTTTTGGGATATGAGCCGCTCATATTACCCGAGTTTACAATGATAGGCGCTTTGCTTTCCTATATCTGTGACGACACAGTTAAAGATTTTCAGCCTATGGGTGCCAATTTCGGTATTTTACCGGAACTTCCCGAACGTATAAGGGACAAGCGTGAACGCTATATGGCACTTGCAAACCGTTCGCTTGAGTGGTTTGAACGTGAAAAACAATAAGGAGAAAATATATGAAAATTGCTGTTGATGCTTTCGGCGGAGATAATGCACCGCTTGAAATAATAAAAGGTGCCAGAATGGCGGCCGACGAATACGGTGTTACCCCCGTGCTTGTCGGTGATGAGGAAACGATAAAAAAGTGTGCAGGGGATAACGGTATTTCTCTTGCGGGAATGGAAATCAAACACGCTCCCGACGTTATCACAATGCACGATGAACCGACCTCTATTTTGCGCGCAAAAAAGGACTGCTCAATGGCGGTTGCATTTCGCGCACTCGCCGAAAAGGAAACCGACGCTTTCGTATCAGCAGGCAGCACAGGCGCAGTTGTAGTCGGCGGAACCTTAATCGTTAAGCGCATTAAAGGAATTAAGCGCGTTGCACTTGCAAGTATGATTCCTGGACTGAAACAGCCCTTTTTAATGCTTGATATTGGTGCAAACGCCGATACACGTCCTGAAATGCTGGCTCAGTACGGCGTTATGGCTTCGGTATATCTTAAGAGCGTAGAGGGAAGGGAAAATCCCGAAATCGGTTTGCTTAATATCGGCACCGAGGATACAAAAGGCGACGAGCTTCGCCTTGCAGCTTATGATATGCTGAAAAACGCGCCCATAAACTTTGTCGGCAATATCGAATCCCGCGAGATTATGAAGGGTGAATGTGATGCCGTAATAACCGACGGCTTTACGGGCAATATAGCTCTAAAGCTTATAGAGGGCGTTACGTCTTCGTTCTTTAAGCTTTTAAAGGGTGCTTTTTATAAAAATCTTAAAACCAAGCTTGCCGCTTTATCACTCAAGAGCAGTCTGTATGACATAAAGAAAAAAGCAGATTACGAAGAGGTTGGCGGTGCGCCGCTTCTCGGTTGCTCGGCACCGGTTATAAAGGCACACGGCAGCTCACATGCGCTGGCTATTAAAAATGCAATTCATCAGGCAATTCTTTATACCGAAAAGGACGTAATTGGCCAAATAAGTGAAGGAATTGCGCAAATCTAATTTTGGAAGGAACAAAAATGGAAGCACTGGAGAAGAAAATCGGATATTCCTTTAAAGATAAATCGCTTCTTCGTCTTGCCCTTACACATTCTTCGTATGCAAACGAATGCGGAAATCCGCAAAACTGCAACGAACGACTGGAGTTTTTGGGCGATTCGGTACTGTCGCTTATCGTGTCCGATTATATTTTCGAAAACTTTAAAGACCGTCCCGAGGGCGAGCTTACAAAACTTCGCGCATCGCTTGTGTGTGAAAAATCGCTTTGTGCGTTTTCTACTCAGCTCGGTGTAGGGGAGCATATGTTGCTTGGCAAGGGCGAGGTTTTAAACGGCGGACGCAACCGTCCGTCAATACTTGCCGACGCTTTTGAAGCCATACTTGCGGCAATCTATCTGGATTCCGGTCTCGACCAGGCAAGAAAACACGTGCTCCGTTTCGTAAAGGACGAGCTTACCCACTCGGATGACGAGGTGTTTAAAGACTATAAAACCACCCTGCAGGAGGTAATTCAGCGCAACCGTGAGGAGCAGCTTTCGTATGTGATTACGGGTGAAAGCGGCCCCGACCACAACAAAAGCTTTACGGTTGAGGTTCACCTTAATTCAAACGTTATAGGTGTCGGTAACGGTAAAAGCAAAAAGCGTGCTGAACAAATGGCGGCAAAACAAGCCCTGCAGCTTATGGGTATTGAAGAATGAGCGTAAAGCATGCAAACGTTTCCATCTTTGTGCCGCATCTCGGGTGCCCAAATATGTGTAGCTTTTGTAATCAGCACCATATTGCCTGCACCGAAAAAGTGCCCGACGAAACGGATATTTTGAATGCAGTAAACACCGCTAAATCCAGTAAAAACTACTGCCCGGAAACTACGGAAATTGCCTTCTTCGGAGGCAGTTTTACCGCTATTGAACGCGACCTTATGATAGAACTTTTAAAGGTTGGATATCGATTCGTGGCGGATGGTACGGTAAGCGGAATCAGAATTTCAACCCGCCCCGACGCCATTGATGATGAGGTGCTTGACGTATTGAAAAAATACGGCGTTACCACTATTGAGCTGGGCGCACAAAGTATGGATGACGAGGTGTTACGCCTCAACGACCGAGGTCATACTGCCGAAGACGTAGAAAAAGCCTCGCAATCTATAAAACAACACGGCTTTAAGTTTGGACTTCAAATGATGACCGGGCTTTACGGTTCTTGTGACGAGTTGGATATTAAGACGGCGAAAAAACTAATAGCGCTGTCGCCGGACTGTGTTCGCATATATCCTACCATTACTCTGAAAAACACAAGACTTTGCGAGCTTTACCGGGCCGGTAAATATGTACCGCCAACACTGGAGCAGACGGTAGAGCTTTGTGTGAAGTTAGGACAGATGTTTAGCGAGGTTCATATTCCCATCATACGCTTGGGTCTGCATACAATTGACGAAAACGCCTATGTCGCGGGGCCTTGGCATCCTGCATTTTCCGAGTTGTGTGACTCGCTGGTGTTTCGCGATAAAATATTAAGCAGGATGAATGCCAAGGGCAATTATACGGCATCTGTGTGTAAACAAGACCTGTCTAAAGCAAAGGGACAAAAAAAGTCCAATATCGAATACTTTAAAGAATTAGGTTACAACGTAAAAATTATAGAAGATAATAGTATAGAAAAAAATGATGTATTAGTAAAAGGGTGTGAATAAAAGTGCTGTTGCGTTCCATTGAAATACAAGGCTTTAAATCTTTTGCCGACAAAACAACACTTAAATTCGGTAAGGGCATTACTGCGGTAGTAGGTCCTAACGGAAGCGGAAAAAGTAATATTTCCGATGCCGTTCGCTGGGTTTTGGGTGAACAGTCAACTAAAAATCTTCGCGGCCAGTCTATGGAGGACGTAATATTCGACGGTACAGCAGACCGCCGTCCTCACGGATATTGCGAGGTAACGCTCGTAATTGACAACGCCGACCGCAGTCTTAATTTTGATAACGATACCGTGGCTATCACCAGACGATATTACCGTTCGCACGAGAGTGAATATCTTATAAACAACGTTTCTGTGCGCCTGCGCGACATTAACGAGCTGTTTATGGATACCGGTCTCGGTCGTGACGGATATTCTATGATAGGTCAAGGTAAGATAGATACCATCATAAGCTCTAAATCGCACGAGCGCCGTGATATTTTCGAAGAGGCGTCGGGAATTTCAAAGTACCGTTACCGCAAGCTGGAGGCTGAACGTAAGCTTGCCGCCGCCGACGATAATATGGTGCGCCTGCGCGACATTTTGGGCGAACTCGAGAGCCGAGTAGGCCCGCTTTCGGAGCAGTCAAGAAAGGCTGAGAAATTTTTAGAGTATGCGGCTGACAAGCGTGAGCTTGAAATCGGCCTTTGGATGCATACCCTAAACAATTCAAAGGACGCTGTTCGTAATCAGGACAGTAAAATTGCAATGTGCGAGGCACAGTACAGCGAAGCTGAAAAATCTCTCGCCCAGATGGAAACGGATATCGAAAGCAATTCCGAAGGTTTTGCAAAGTTAACGTCTGAAATTGAAAATATGCGCGCCCGTGCAGCGTTTTTTGAAGAGCAGGCGGTAACGCTTTCGGGCGATATTGCCGTTTTGGAAAACACCATTCTACATAACAAAGAAACCATAGAACGTATTGAAAGCGAAATTGCCGGTATCAGCGAAAGCGATACCACGGCTACCGAAGAAATAGCAGCCAAGGCAAAGGAAATTGCCGAAAAGCAGGAAAAAATCAAGGCTACAGAGCTTAAGGTTGCAGAGCAGAGCGAAGCGCTCAATGCGTTGCTTAACGACAGCGAAAGCATATCTAAGAATATAGAAGCCCTTTCGAAGACACTCAACGAGCTGTCTCAAAAGGGTTCGGATGCACGCGTCCGTATGGTTACGGCACAGACTGCTATTGATGAAATAGGCAGCCGTTCGGCAGTTATTGATGAGATTTTGGCCGAAAAGCAGGCTCAGCTGGATGCCCTTAAGAACGAGCTTGACGAAACCAATAAGTTGCTCGATGTGGTAGAGGAAAATATTTCTTCGTGCACCAACTCTATAAAGGGATACGAACTGCGTAGAAACGCCCGTAGAGAAACGGTTGATGGCTTTAAGGCAAAAATTGACGAGATAACACTCGAAATAGAAAGCAAAGCACATAAAATTCAGGTTCTTACCGACCTTGAAAAGAATATGGAGGGCTTTAACCATTCCGTTAAAAAGGTTATGTCCGACTCTAAAAGCGGCCTGCTTCGCGGTATATACGGTCCCGTTTCACGCATCATAAACGTAGACGCCGAGTATGCCGTAGCGGTTGAGGTTGCGCTTGGTAACACAATGCAAAACATTGTTACAGAAACCGATGCCGATGCAAAGCGCGCTATTGAAATGCTTAAAAAGGGCAATCACGGACGTGCTACCTTCCTTCCCGTTGCTACCATTAAAGCAAAGAAATATGAAACCGAGGCAGCTCGCGACCTGTTCGGCTTTGTCGGCGTTGCAAGTGATATTGTAAAATGCGACTCTAAATATGCTGAAATTATCAGATATCTGCTTGGTGGTACCATTATTGCAGATGATATTGACTCGGCAACTACTATCGCCAAGAAGACGGGCTATAAGCTAAAGGTTGTTTCGCTCGACGGTCAGGTTGTAAACCCCGGCGGAAGTCTTACGGGCGGAAGCCTTTCAAAGCAGGCGGGAATTTTAAGCCGCAGCGGCGAAATTGAAAAGTTAAAAGCAGAAAGTGATAAGCTTAAAGAAAAACTCGTTACGGTTGAAGAACAACATTCCGCAGCGGTTGAAGAACTTGCCGCAGTAGAGGCAGATATTGTAGCTGCAAATGCAGTTCTCACCACCGCAAACGAGGATAAGATTCGTGCGCTTGTTGAATTAAAGCGCATATCCGATTTAACCGCATCCGCGCAGTCGGATTTTGACAGTGCAAAGGACGAACAGCAAAATTCTGCCGCAAAGGTTGCGGAATGCAGCGAAACGGTTGCAGCCTGCGAACGTGAAATTGCAGAAATCGAAGGGCAAAAGGCAAAACTCGACAGCGAAATCGACGGAATGACCGGCGGACGCGACAGCCTTGCCGCAAGCCGCGAA
>JAZUOJ010000098.1:0-11381 GCA_045604625.1 Acutalibacteraceae bacterium
TACCAAGAAGAACGGTAAATATAGCTTTAGTAACGTTTGTGACGGTATGTACTTTATAACAGCTATAACCAATAGCGACGGCATGGGCTATACAATAGTTGTAGTACAAGACGGCGAAATCTTTGGTGATACAGATATAACTGTATACAAATCGGATAAGGTAGCAAGACAAGAAATGAATTTCTTAACTGCTGTTCCGCATTGTGCTACCGGGGAGGAAGCCGAACCATACCGAGAGAGAATAGCTGAAGAAAAACGTTTATATGATGCGTTATCCGCTAAAGAGAAAAAGCAATTGTCCGAAGTGTACGTTGAACGGTTAAATGTTCTTTGTGAACTTCTTACGCAATGTGCGGTTATAACCCAAGAGGGTGTTACAGTAGAGCAAAGTGGTCTCGTGGTATCCGGCAACGAGCTTGAGACAAAGGATAATATCAGCTTTAATATTACTGTTGAAAAGACCGACGCTTGGGATACTAATAACGACGGTGTAAAGAACGGTAAAGACTTTGTTCATAATAACATTAATGACAAAGCCAAAAACAAGACTGTGACCCAGTATTATGAAATCACTATGTCAAAGACGGTAGACGGTGAAGAAAAGGAAATAACCAGTGTGTACAAAGATACCGATTCTAACGGTAAATTTAGAATAACAATAGAAATACCGGAAGAATATAAAGGATATAAAAACTATTCACTGGTACACGTGCACTGCGGTGAAACGGTACTGCTTACCGACCTTGACGATGACCCTAATACAATAACCTTTGAAGTAGATAAGTTCTCAACATTTGTGCTTACCGCTACCGATGAAACACTTGGTGAAGCAGTAGAGGATGAACAAAACTTTAAGTTTGCGGGAGCAAGTCTTACACTCACAGATAACATATCGGTAAACTACAAGGTGAAGAAGACGTTAGTGACCGACCAAGGTTATAGTGGGTTGCATGTAAAATTCATATTTGACGGACAGGAATACATAGTAAGAAAGTATACCGAGGTAGATGAATATTATGTGTTTACGTTTGACAACATAGCTCCAAATCGTATGAACGATACAGTTTATGCAACGCTGTACGGAACAAAAGACGGAGAGTTATGTGAATCGGCAGAGGTAGAATACAGCGTAGCAACCTACTGTTACAATATGCTAAGCAAATATTCGTCAGACGATTACGCAAAATTCAGAACCTTACTTGTAGATTTGTTGAATTTTGGTGCACAGTCGCAAATATATACTTCACGAAACGCCCACAATCTTGCAAATGCTGCGCTCACAAGTGAGCAAATGGCGTGGGGAACAAGTGATACACGAAAGTTTAATTCGGTACACAATTTGACCTATAAAACAATAGAAAGTCCAACCGTATTCTGGAAGAGTGGCGGCTTGTATCTAAACGATTCTGTAGCAATGCGCTTTACCATACAAACCGCAAGTATTAAAAACCTTAGAGCAGAAGTTACGGTAGGCGATACTACCTACGTAATAAATTCAGCACGCTTTAAAGCAATCGGTGATAATAAGTATTATATATACTTTGACGGACTTAGCGCTACACAGATGAGCGAGACGGTATATCTTACAATCTATGCCGGAGAGACAGCAGTAAGTAATACAATAAGCTACAGTATCGAATCGTACGCAGCCGCAAAATATAATGCAGACGATGCGGCGCTTAGCGATCTTGTGGTTTCAATGATGAAATATGGCGATGCAGCTAATTCATACAGAATAAGCCAACAACAATAAATTAGTAACGGGTGAAAAACACATAATACGGGGTGATACTATGCCGCTTGTAGAAAAACCTATATACGTTCACGAGCCTACCGACCTGCAGTGCGGTCAGGCTGTGCTTGCTATGTTGACGGGCGAGAGTGTCGAGTCGGTTATATCGGTTGTCGGCACCGACCGTGAAACCACAAAGCGGCAGATGTTTGATGCACTCAGGTTTTACGGTATTGGCTTTGACCCTCAGCGGGTTGAGGTACAGTCTAAAGAACAACTACCCGTAATTTGCATCCTAAGCCTCGAAACACCGCGTTGCTGGCATTGGTCGCTTTATTTCGACGGTGTGTTTTACGACCCCGAACACGGCGTTATGGATGATTTTCCGGAGTCTGACCGCCGTTACTACTTTAAAATACTTTAAACTGAAAAAATGGCAGAAGGCGATAAACTTTCTGCCATTTTTATTTTAAAATAAAAAGTTGTGATATAACTCGTAGTTTGTTATAATATAATTATGTAAGAAAAATAAGGAGAGATGTTATGAACTATAAGATTTTCAAAATTGATCCTTACTTAAAACCGTATAAAAGGGATATTGAGCTTCGTATGGACTCATACCTTGCAAAAAGACGCGAGCTTGTGGGCGACGGCGATATATCTTCTTTTGCAAACGGGTATAAATATTTCGGAATTCACAAAACAGAAGGCGGCTGGGTTTACCGCGAATGGGCTCCTGCGGCAGAGAGTATGTTTTTTACCGGCGACTTTAACGGTTGGAACGTCTACGGTTGCCAGATGCAAAACATAGGTGGGGGAGTGTTTGAAGTTACACTTCCGGCAGACGCGCTTAAAGTGGGACAAAAAGTACAGGCTGTCGTTGTTCACGGTGGACAGACTCTGCGCCGCATTCCCACCTATGCAACCCGCGTGGTGCAGGATCCGGTGACCTATCTCTGGTGTGCCGAGATTGATGACACGCTTTCGGATTTCCCCTGGACCGACGGCGCATTTAAACCCGCAACCACACCCTTTATATACGAATGCCATATCGGTATGGCACACGAGGAATATTCGGTTGGCAGCTACCGTAATTTCCGCGAAGATGTTCTGCCCCGCGTAAAGGAGCTCGGTTACAACACCATACAGATTATGGCAGTAATGGAGCATCCGTACTACGGTTCGTTCGGATATCAGGTATCCAACTTTTTTGCCGCATCTTCGCGTTATGGCGAAGGCCGCGAGCTTAAAGAGCTTATAAACACCGCCCATAAAATGGGCATAACGGTGCTGCTTGACGTTGTTCATTCACACGCCGTTAAGAACACCGAAGAGGGGCTAAACTGCTTTGACGGCACAGAATATCAGTTTTTCCACGCGGGCGGCAAGGGAAACCACTCTGCCTGGGACACTAAACTTTTTAACTACGGCAAAAACGAGGTAATTCATTTCCTGCTTTCCAACCTTAAGTTTTGGATGGAGGTATACCACTTTGACGGTTTCCGTTTTGACGGTGTTACCTCGATGCTATATCACGACCACGGCCTTGGCAGCGCATTTGCCAATTACGATATGTATTTCTCTATGAACACCGATATAGAGGCTATAACCTATCTTCAGCTCGCAAATGAACTGATACACGAAATAAACCCGCGAGCGCTGACAATAGCCGAGGATATGTCGGGTATGCCGGGTATGTGCCTTAAAATAAAGGACGGCGGTATAGGTTTCGATTACCGTCTTTCTATGGGTGTACCGGACCTTTGGATTAAGATGATAAAGGAACAGTCGGATGAATTTTGGAATATGGATAACCTGTGGTACGAGCTTAATTCCCGCCGACCGAGTGAGAAAAATATAGGCTACTGTGAATCGCACGACCAGGCGCTCGTCGGTGACAAGACCATAATGTTCCGACTGTGCGACGCCGAAATGTACGGCGGTATGCGCAAAGACAGCGGAAACCTCACGGTCGATAGGGGTGTAGCGCTTCATAAAATGATACGACTTGTAACCGCTGCGCTGGCGGGGGAAGGATATCTTAATTTTATGGGTAACGAGTTCGGACATCCCGAATGGATAGATTTCCCGCGTGAGGGCAACGGCTGGAGTTATCACTATTGCCGTCGCCAATGGAGCCTCGCAAACAACCCTGAACTGCGTTATGAGGATTTAGAGAGATTTGACAGGGCTATGGTGGCGCTGCTTAAACGTGACCGCCTGATGAAGACAAGGGCCGAGTGCAGACATCTTCATTGTGACGACAAGGTTATGATATTCTCTAAAGGAAAATATACGTTTGCCTTTAACTTCAATCCAACCAGGTCTTTCGAGGGTTATCTTATCCCCGCAGACGAGGGCGAGTATGACGTAGCGCTTACAACCGATTCGCATTGCTTCGGCGGCTTTGGCCGCGTTTGGGAGGCAGAGAGGTATTCAGTAAAAAAGCAAGAAAAAGGATTTTTGTGCTATTTGCCGTCGCGTTGTGCTATTGTATTTAAAAGGGCCAAGTAGGTGTAATTTGTGACTTTAATTGTTTGTCTAGACAATAAAAACGGTCTTGCCTTTTGCGGCAGAAGACAAAGCACCGACAGCGCGGTGCGAAGCGACATAGCAAAAACGGCGGAAAACAGTACACTCTGGATGAATGAGTATTCCGCCCGTCAGTTTGCCGACGTTCCCGTTAATGCCCACGATGATTTTTTAAGCAAGGCAGGAGAAAACGATTTTTGTTTTCTTGAAACCGACGATATAACCCCGTATATTGATAAAATATCGACGCTTATATTATATCGCTGGAACCGCGATTACCCTAGTGACCTGCGCTTTCCGCTTGCCCAGATAATTTACGGCTTAACCCCGCAAGAGGTTTGCGAATTTTCTGGTACGTCGCATAGTAAAATCACAAAAGAGGTTTATGTTTTATGAAAAAACTTCGCTCAGTTTTAGCGGTGTTTTTAATGCTTATTTCCCTTTCGGGTTGCCTTTATCGGGACTATGAAACCGCAAGCATACCCGAGGGTGATATTATAACGGTCGATACTGTGCCTGCCTTCTCGGGTGAGCCTTATGTAGTGCTGTACGGCGGTAAACCGTTGTTTACCGACTCGTTTTTAACTACACGCTCGTACGAAAAGTATTCACCGCTTGATTCTCTCGGACGTGCCGGCGGAGCCGTTGCCTGCATAGGAAAGGACATTATGCCGACCGAAGAGAGGGGAAGTATCGGACAGGTAAAACCCACCGGCTGGCACACCGTAAAGTATGATTGTGTCGACGGAAAATATCTTTATAACCGTTGCCACCTTATAGGCTATCAGTTAACGGGCGAAAACGCCAACGAGCAAAACCTGATTACCGGAACACGCTATATGAACGTAGAGGGTATGTTGCCCTTTGAAAATATGGTAGCCGACTATATAAAGGAAACCGACAACCACGTTATGTATAGGGTAACCCCCATATACGATGACGATAATTTGCTGGCGCGTGGTGTTCAGCTTGAGGCAAAGTCTGTCGAGGACGACGGCGAGGGAATCTGCTTTAATGTTTATGTATATAACAGTCAGCCTAAGGTTTCTATCGATTATAATACCGGTGAAAGCGCGCTTGAAACAGAAAATATAACGAGTACCGATAGTAAAAGCGAGTCGCAGTACATACTGAACACAAGCTCAAAAAAATTCCACCTGCCCGATTGCGGCGGAGTGAAAAGCATCAGCGATAAAAATAAGCAGATATATAACGGCACGCGCGACCGACTTATAAATGACGGTTATGTGCCCTGCAAATCTTGTAACCCTTAAAAAGCATTGATTTATCCCGCCCGATGTGGTATAACATTCGGGTGGGATTTATTTTGTGAGGCGAAAATATGGAAAACAATAGCTTTAAAAGGGGAATAACCGACGGACTGCCTATTTGTATAGGCTATTTTGCGGTTTCGTTTGCCTTCGGCATATTTGCCGTGGGTGCGGGACTTTCGGTTATTGAAACCCTGCTTATATCAATGACAAACTTAACGTCGGCAGGACAGCTTGCGGCTGTGCCTATAATAGCGGGCGGAGGCACGTTTTTAGAGCTTGCCGTTTCACAGCTGGTTATAAATTCACGCTATTCGCTTATGAGTGTATCGCTATCGCAAAAGCTGTCACAAAAAATCAGCAACGCCGACCGCTTGCTCATTTCTTTTGGTAATACGGACGAGATTTTTGCTGTCGCAACCGCAAACAAAAGCGCTGTAGGCAAAAAATATATGTGGGGACTGATTTTATCTCCATATCTCGGTTGGTCCGGCGGTACGCTGGTCGGCGCTATAGCGGGCAACGTTCTTCCGCAAATAGTTATAACTTCGCTCGGTGTGGCTATTTACGGAATGTTTATTGCAATAGTTGTACCGCAGGTAAAACGCAGTATTGCCGCAGCGCTGTGTGCGGGGCTGGCAATACTCCTTAGCTGTATGTTTAGCTACATACCGTTTTTATCGGCGGTTCCGGGCGGTTTTGTGATTATAATATGTGCTGTTTTGGCGGCGCTTTTCGCGGCTGTGCTTTTCCCGCTTCCCGCAGAGGAGGTGCCTGCCGATGCCTAGTACCGAGTTTTTCCTATATCTGCTTGTGATGGCAGGGGTTACGTACCTTGTGCGTATGATACCGCTTATGCTATGCAAGAAAAAGCTAAAAAACCGCTTTATACTTTCGTTTCTTCACTATGTGCCTATAGCGGTGCTGTCGGCAATGACCGTGCCTGCAATATTTACGGCAACCGACCATATACTATCGGCGGTCATAGGTTTTGTTGCGGCTGTGGTGTTGGCTTATTTTGAAAAAAGCCTCGTTAAGGTTGCTGCCTTTTCGTGTGTGGCGGTATTTTTGGCCGAACTTATAATAAAACTAATATAGAAAACGGGTGTGTTTTGGACACACCCGTTTTTTATTCTAGATTTTCAAAATAGTCATTAACTATACTTTCAAAAAATGTAACCTGTTCGCCGGTTAATGCAACCTGACCGGTAATCTCATCATCATTCAAAACCCGCGCGTATGCACCGCTTATGCTTATTTCGTATTTCCCAATTTCGGTTTCAATCATAAATTCGGCATCGCAGTCGCAAACGTCCTCGGCCTTATAATCAAGCCGCCTCAAAATATCGGTTGCCTTAACCGAGTTATCACCCCAAAACTCATAAAGAATAGGGTGAATATATTGCTCGTCGGTAGGCTTTTGACCTACCTTGGTTATGGTATTTCCACAATAGCCAATATACGGCTCCCGCACGGTGTTGTTGCCGCTGTGTAAGCTGTGTGTATGTGCGGGCTTACGGCAAGCGTCAGGCGAACTCAAATTATTAGTATCGCTGCCGAAAATTTCATCAGCAAAAACAGCGCCCATAACACCGAGCGATATTATTAAAAGTAATGCAAGCGGTATTACGAAACGAAAAATCGTCTTTTTCATATTTCACCTCTAGTTCCATTTAAGCGCGTCACAAAACGTCGGATAAACAATAACCATCGTGATAATTACACATAAAATATAAATGATTCTTGTGTATTTGTTTTCTACACGCTTTGAAAGCACAAATGCCACCCACACCATAAAAAGGCATAAAACACCCCAAAAAACGCTCGTAAAATCATTTGCGTTAAACGGTCGGGCGGGAGTATCGGCATCTATGGGACACCCGCAACCCAACCATTTAACTAGGAGGAGTTGATTTAAAAAGCTGTACGGTGCGAACAGCAGTATGGGAATCGAAAAGGGAATGGCAAGCGGTATATACTTTTTTATTTTCTTCATTTGTTTTCCTCAAAAAGCTTAAGTATCGCAGAAGCCTGTTCTGCAGTAAGCAAAAACGTGCCGTTTTGGTCCATTACCCCGTC
Organism: Acutalibacteraceae bacterium; assembly: GCA_045604625.1. Taxonomy (GTDB): domain Bacteria; phylum Bacillota; class Clostridia; order Oscillospirales; family Acutalibacteraceae; genus SIG589. The sequence continues at coordinate 7,615 of JAZUOJ010000098.1, forward strand.
AGAGTTTATGTAAGCGTAAATATTTTCTGTGTTGTCAAGATAGGTTACGGAAATTCTGATTTCAACGTCTTCTAAATTCTGTTTATCGGTGTCCTCGGCTGTTTCGCCGTTGAGTATTTTCATTATGTTATAAACCTCGTTCATAGCGGTAACGTTTTTGTACGATACAGTCTCGCCCTCGGTTTTGCAAATCTGAATGGTGGTTTTAAGCGGTACGCCCGATGCAGAGTTTGCAGATTCGTATCTGTTTTCGCCGCCATCGGCAGTGTCGGTTTTGTCGCTGACGGCAGTTACCTTGCTGTCAGAATCGGTTTTGTCGACTGTGTCATCGGCTATTTCGTTTATTATCTCGTCGTTATCTTCAATGTCGTTTTGCATATAAGAATAAGTTTCTTTTTGTTCGCTGCTGAATAAAGCGTCGCTTTTTTCCGCAAAACTATCGTTGACGATAAACGTTACGGCCAGCACGGCACAAACGAAAGAGGGAACGGCAACATAGGCTGCGCGTATAAGTTTTTGCTTTTTTTGTTTTATTCTATCGCTTCGTGTTATAACTTCGCTTTTAAATTCGTTAAATGTTCTTCTCATAACAAAATTTCTTCCTTTCTTATAATGTTTTTAAGCTTTTTACGGGCATTATATAAAAGGTTGTCAACCTGCTTTTCACTGCATCTTAAAACCTTTGCCGTGTCGCGGTAGCTTAGATCCTCAAAGTACACGAGATGCACGGCAAGCTGCATATCTTCGGGTAACGAGCATATCGCCTTGTTTATCTCGCGTCTGCGCTCATTTGTAAGCACGGTTTCCTCAAGTGAAGGCATATCATCGGCCATTTCCTCGGCTGTTTCAAGCGGCAGCATTTTAATTCGCTTTTTTCTTCGCACCCAGTCAATAGCGCGGCTTCGGCCTATTGTGTAGATATACGTTTTAAGCGAGCAAGCAAATTTGTATCGTTTCGGGTGGGTAAGTATCTCGCAAAAAACATCAATGGCAATATCCTCGGCGGTAGATTCATCACGTGTGTAGCGCATTATAAAATATGTAAGCCCGTCGCGGTATTCTTTAATTATTTCGTCAAAGGCGTTCATATCACCGTTTAAAAAACGGCGGTAGTTACCATCTCCGTTCATTTGTTAGTTCCTCCTGACCTTTTCGAAGCTTCACTCATTATACGAACGGGAGTGCAAAATTCCCTAAATCTTTTATTATTGTATCATATTTATGCATTTTTGTATAGTATATCCATAAAATAATGCATAAATATTGAATAATTATGTAATTATTCGCTTGACAAAGGAGTTGTAAAGGGGTATAATATCGCTTGTGTTAAAGAAATGCATAAATATTCAGGAGGCAACAATAATGAATAAAGAAAATATCAAAAAGGTCGTTTTGGCATATTCGGGCGGCCTTGATACTTCAATAATAATTCCGTGGCTTAAGGAAAACTACAACAACTGTGAGGTTGTTGCCGTTTCGGGTAACGTTGGTCAGGCTGACGAGCTTGAAGGCCTTGAGGAAAAGGCTATTGCTACCGGCGCATCAAAGCTTTATGTGCTTGATTTGACCGAGGAATACGTTGACGAATACATAATCCCCACAATGAAGGCAGGCGCTGTGTATGAAGATTATCTTCTCGGCACAAGCCACGCTCGTCCCTGCATCGCAAAGGGACTTGTTGAAATAGCTATAAAAGAAAATGCCGACGCTATCGTTCACGGCTGCACCGGAAAGGGAAATGACCAGGTTCGTTTCGAGCTTGCTATTAAGCATTTCGCTCCCAATATGCCCATAATCGCCCCCTGGCGTGAGTGGGATATTAAATCTCGTGACGAGGAAATTGAGTATGCCGAGGCACACAACATTCCGCTAAAAATCAACCGCGAGACCAGCTACTCAAAGGATAAGAACCTTTGGCACCTTTCGCACGAGGGACTTGATTTAGAGGACACCGGTAACGAGCCTATGTACGAAAAGGAAGGCTTCCTTGAGATGGGCGTTTCTCCCATTATGGCACCCGACAAGCCCACGTATATCACGCTTGATTTTGAGCAGGGCGTTCCGGTTGCTCTTGACGGACAAAAAATGACCGCCAAGGAAATCATCCTAAAGCTTAACGAAGTCGGCGGTGCCAACGGTATAGGTATTATCGATATCGTAGAAAACCGTCTTGTCGGTATGAAATGCCGCGGCGTATACGAAACCCCCGGCGGCACAATTCTTTACAAGGCACATAACGTTCTTGAAACCGTTTGCCTTGACAAGATGACAATGCACGAAAAGCAGAAGCTTTCCATCACCTTTGCCGAGCTTGTATATAACGGTCAGTGGTTTACACCCCTTCGCGAAGCACTTTCTGCCTTTGTTGACAAGACTCAGGAAAAGGTTACCGGTAAGGTAAAGCTTAAACTCTACAAGGGCAATATCATCAACGCCGGCGTATGGAGTCCCTACTCACTCTACAGCGAGGAAATTGCAACCTTCGGCGAGAGCGATTACGACCAGCGCGATTCTGCCGGTTTCATCAACCTCTACGGCTTGCCCATAAAGGTTCAGGCTATGGTTGACGGTAAAAAATAATATTTCTGTCCTGCACACCTGCTGTGCAGGACATTTGCGTATAAATAAAGATAAAGGAATGAAAAAATATGGCAAAAATGTGGGCGGGCAGAACCGACGGTCAGGTAGACAGTCTGGCTGACGATTTTAATTCGTCTATTCATTTCGACTCAAGGATGTATCGTCAGGATATTAAGGGCAGTATGGCACACGCTGCAATGCTGGGTGCACAGGGCATAATATCCGATACCGAAGCAGATACACTTATAAACGGTCTTGAACAAATACTCTCGGATATCGAAAACGGCAGCCTTGCCTTTGATATGACCTGTGAGGATATCCATATGTTTGTCGAGCAAGAGCTTACAAAAAGACTGGGCGATGTCGGCAAAAAGCTGCATACTGCGCGTAGCCGTAACGACCAGGTGGCTCTCGATTTGCGCATGTACCTGCGCGACGAAACCGATGAAATAGACGAAATACTGCGCGAATTGGTTTCGGCGGTGTGTGACCGTGCAGAACAGCACAAGGCAACAATACTTCCGGGCTATACCCATCTTCAGCGCGCACAACCCATAACCTTCGGCCACCACCTTATGGCTTACGCTATGATGTTTTTGCGCGATTTAGAGCGTTTTAGTGATTGCAAAAAGCGCATAAACGTTTCTCCCATAGGCAGCTGTGCGCTTGCCGGGACGACCTATAATACCGACCGCGCATTTGAGGCGGAAAAACTCGGTTTCGAGGGTGTTGCCCAAAACAGTATCGACGGCGTTTCCGACCGCGACTTTTGCGTTGAGTTTATGTCGGCTGTCAGCACGCTTATGATGCACCTTTCCCGCTTGTCGGAGGAGATAATTCTTTGGTCCAGCTGGGAGTTTAAGTTTGTTGAGTTGTCAGATGCGTATACTACGGGCTCGTCAATAATGCCGCAAAAGAAAAACCCCGATATGGCAGAGCTTATTCGCGGCAAGACGGGCAGGGTATATGGCGATATGTTTGCTTTGCTCACAACCCTTAAGGGACTACCGCTTGCATACAAGTCGGAGGCCAAGCGGTCTTTGGAAGACAAGGCATATTATCAACTCCTTGGCTCACAGAACGACATGGCTACGATCCGACTTGAGCTTATTCGCGGCAAGACGGGCAGGGTATATGGCGATATGTTTGCTTTGCTCACAACCCTTAAGGGACTACCGCTTGCATAC
>JAZUOJ010000099.1:0-2788 GCA_045604625.1 Acutalibacteraceae bacterium
CTATATATAAGGTAAACCATTATGTTATCACGCGTACCGATAACCTCGGAAATTGTACAAATTCCCTTATCGATTAAGTCCTTTGCGTTGCCGAGATATACGTCGGTTCCGTGTGAGAGTCCCGATATCTGCAAAAGGTCGGCAAAATTCTTAGGCTTACAGTCAAGCAGCATTCCGCGAACAAAGTCGGTTCCGAATTCGGGCAGGCAGAGTGTACCGTTTTGAGAATATATCTCATCCGGTGTTACACCCAAAGCCTCGGTAGAGGTGAACAGCGAATAAACCGCAGGGTCACTCATTGAAACGTCGCTGACCGGAATTCCCGAATATTCTTCGAGATATTTATATGTAGTAGGAACAACGTGTCCAAGCTCGTCCAATTTTAGAATGGTATCGTGAATAGAGTGGAAATCGAAGTGGGTGGTTATAACATCCGAAGCCACGTCGTCTGCAGGATGCTGAACCGGACAGAAATCATAAATCTCCTTATCACGGGGTACAACTACCATTCCTGCGGGGTGCTGACCCGTAGTGGACTTAATTTCCGAGTCGCGCACCATATACGCCAGGTGTTTCAACTCGGCATTGTTAAGCACTATATTTTTCTTCTCGGCATAGGCCTTAACAAAACCAAAGGCGGTTTTTTCGGCTATGGTAGAAATCGTTCCCGCCTTAAACACGTTCTCTCTGCCAAACAGTTCTTCGGTATATTTCTGAACGCTGGTCTGGAATTCGTCCGAGAAGTTAAGGTCGATATCAGGAACCTTATCGCCCTTGAAGCCAAGGAAGGTTTCGAACGGTATATCGTGTCCGTCACGCTTAAGCTCTGCCCCGCATTTCGGGCACTTCTTTTCGGGCAGGTCAAAGCCCGAGCCGACCGAGCCGTCGGTAAAGAATTCGCTATACTTACATTCGGGACAGTAATAGTGTGGTGCAAGCGGGTTAACCTCGGATATACCCGCCATTGTGGCAACGAACGACGAGCCAACCGAACCACGCGAGCCAACCAGATAACCGTTAGCCTCGCTGTATTCAACCAGCTTCTGCGCCGACATATACATTATTGAGAAGCCGTTGTTTATAATAGCATTAAGTTCTTTTTCAAGACGCTTTTCTACTATTTCGGGCAGTTCTTCACCATAAGTATCGCGCGCGCGCTTCCAACAAATATTACGCAAATCATCGTCCGAGCCCTCGATTACCGGGGGATAGTTGCCGTCGGGCACGGGTATAACGTCGCCGCTTATCATTTCGTTTATTTTTGCAGGATTGTCGATAACAAACTCACGCGCACGGTCGCCGAAATAAGAAAATTCCTCTAGCATTTCTTCGGTGGTGTGCAGATAAAGCGGTGCTTGATGGTCAAAATCGTCAAAGCCCTGTCCCGCCATTAAGATTTTACGTATTATTTCATCTTCCTTGCGCAGGAAGTGAACGTCACCGGTTGCAACAACCGGTTTTCCGAGCGCGTCGGCAATTTCTACAACCTTACGGTTGAAGTCGCGTATTACCTCAAGCGAGGTAACACCGCGAAAACGGTTTCTAATGGCCGCGCCGCTACGCTTGTCCACCCTGTCGGGCTCGCCGGATGCGCGCACCATAAACTCGTTATTGCCTACCGGCTGAATTTCGAGATAATCGTAAAAAGAGGCTATTCTTAAAAGGTCTTCATACGGCTCACCGTCAATAATTGCGGTATAAAGGTCACCCGCTTCACAGGCGCTGCCTATCAGCAGTCCCTCGCGGTGTTCCTTTAACTTACTTTTAAGCGTACAAGGTCTGCCGTGAAAATCTTTAAGATGTGCCTCGGACACAAGCTTATAAAGATTCTTAAGTCCCACCAAGTCTTTTACAAGTATTATTTGGTGACGGCGCAGTTTTCCAATTTCCTTTGAGCCGAGTTTTGAAATATCATACTTTTCGTCATCTACAAAGTAGGCTTCTACGCCGTAAATTACCTTAAAATCTCCGCCGCTTTTGCGAATTTTCTTTACAGCACCTGCGGCGGCAGGATATGCCTGCACAACGCCGTGGTCGGTTATGGCAATAGCCTTATGACCAAGCTTGTAGGCATAATTTATTATCGCTCCTGCGCTTGAAACGGCATCCTTCGCCGACATATTGGTATGGCAATGAAGCTCTATACGCTTTTCCGGTGCAGTATCTGTTTCCGCATATTCTTCTAAGGTTGCCATTGCGCTTACCTTTACGACAAAATCACTCATCCAACGGTCATACTGATACGTACCGTTAATAAGCAACACGGCACCGTTTTTGAGTTTCTTTATCTCGTTTTGACGCTTTTCATCAATAAAAAGACTTGCTTCCAGCGAATTGGTGTTATCGCTGAAACAGAATTTACAGCTGAGCATAGGTCCGCGCTTGGTATTAACTGTGCGCGACTCAAAATCAAACACCCTACCCCAGCCTACGAAATTAGAGGTTTCCTCGGGGTTGCCGAGCGGTATGTATTCGCGAAGCGGTACCACGCGTTTATCGATGCTGCGGCCATAAAAAAGCTCTGCACTTTCAAGGTATACGGGCAGTCCGTCGGACGGTTTACCGGAAAAAGTGCGTTTAGGTGCTTGCGGTGCAGCGGGTGCACTTTCTTTTTTTGCCTCGCGCGGTGCCGGCTGTTGTTTCGGTGCCTCGGGCATTTGAGGCTTTTCGGGTGCCGACAGAACTTCGTCCCCTTTTAATTCTACCGTAACCTCGCGACCGAATAAATCTTTTATCATTGAGGATAATTTCTGCTCAAAATGCAGTTCCTTAATGCTTGAAAGACCAC
>JAZUOJ010000100.1:0-18963 GCA_045604625.1 Acutalibacteraceae bacterium
AGCAAGGTGAAGCGCGGCAGTACCCGCCGAAAGGGCTGCAGCGTGTTTTACGCCTACGTAGGCTGCCATTTCTTTTTCAAATTCATCCACGTTCTTGCCAAGCGGAGCAACCCAGTTGGTATCAAACGCTTCCTTTACAAATTGTTGTTCTTCCCCGTGCATAGTGGGACAGGATAAGAAAATGCGGTTTTTCACAAAAATACCCCTCTCTGTAAAAAGGCCATAAAAAGGCATATTAAGCCTATAATATATCTATAATATTATACTACTGCAAATTGCATATGTCAATGTGATATTAGTTGCGTTTTAGATAGCAAAATGCACAAAAAAGCACCACCCCTCTTGTGTGAGGGGTGGTGCGGGTATTATTTAGCTTCAATTATCAATTCCTTAAGACGGTCAACCTCGATATCGAGATATAGGAACCTTCCGTCTTGGCGGAACGGGTAGGGGGTGTAGGTGGGAAGGCTTGTTCCGTCCAGCGGCATTGAAAGCTCGGTTACGGTTACGTCTGTGGATATTCCCAGCTTTTCAAGGTCGACCTTAACGGCGGAACGATAAACGCCGTAATCGGTACCGTTGCCCGAGGGGTAAGCGCCTCTTCCGTGGTTAACAAAGGGAAGCAGCCAACCGTTTCCAAACTCGGTTAAGCAGTATTCAATGTGGTCGGCGGGAGTAGAAAACTCAACAACCTTAACCTCGTCAAGGCATTTCTTAAGCACTTCGCGCGGGGTTTCGTCGCTAAAGTCGGTAAGATATTCGCCTGCGAACATAATTACCTTTCCCTTGCCAAAGTTGTTTGCCATAACATAGGGTTGCTTGTTGCAAAGCTCGTAAAGTGTTTCGCCGCCCGAAAGCTCGGTAAACAAATTGCCGTCTAACTTACGGTTTGCACCAAGCTTTATACCGCAAAAGCTTTCGATATCGTAGCGGTCATTATCATTTTGAAGCTGACCTGCGGCAATTATGAGTGTACCGCCCTGGCGAACATATTCCTCCATCTCGGCAATGTCACACTTCTGTGTTCCTACGCCACGGCCGAGGTATGCAATAACGTCATATTCCTTTAAAACGTCGGCTTTTGTGTTCCACGCAACAAAGTTTGCAGGACCATAGGGAGTACCGGTAAAGTGATGTTCGGGGTCGGTGCGCAACGCGTGTCCAAAATCGCAGAACGGAACGTTCAGCAGTTCGTAGTCGTTATAGTATGTGTCCTTAACGTCAACGTGCTTGGATTTCTGGAATACGTTAAATGCCTTGCGCCAACGGTTGGTGGGCGCAAACTGCATCATTTGATAGTGCATATCTATAGAGATTATCTCGGTTTCGGCTTCCCAACCTGCCGAATCACCGGCAATTCTCTGCCATTCGTCGCCCAGTCCGCGCATAAATCCAATTTTAACGCGCGGTTTTCCAAGGCTCGGGTGAACCTTTGCAAAGCGTACAAAGTCAAACCACGCTTCGCCCCATTTAGTAATATGCTCGTTGTGGTGTTCCTCAACATAAATTTCGTTCGAAAACTTCTTAAATCCGCCGAAGAAAACGCTTAAAAAGCCCTCGATAATGCCGTCATAGCAGTGGTTAAACCAGTAAAGTCGGTCCCACGCGTCAAAGACAAACACACCGTCGTGTCCGTAGGAGTGTGCGTTTCCGCGCGTGTTGGCAACAACGACGTTACCGTTTCCTCGGTTGCCGTTTTTGCCGAAGCAGCCCTCTACCGAGAAGTTTTGGGTAACCGCCTGGTTATATGCTCCGTAGTCGGTGTGGCTGTACATAGTGTAGCGTCCCTCGTAGCCCTTCATACGGCTGTCAAAACGCTCACGGAATTCGTGGAAGAACTCAAAAACCTTTTCATAGGCTATTCTGCCGCCGCGCATAACGTCGCTATAGCGGCTTAAATTGCTTATATTTGAAAGCGAAATTCCACCTACGTAAGCGCCAAGCGAGTTAGGAATTTCGGGCAGAACGAACATAACGTCGCCGTCCGGGCAGTTGTCAAGCCAGTGCTTTGCGCAGGAGGCTGCGCTGTCAAGCCCCATATCAATAAACTGGTCAATATCCTTAAAGGTGCCGGGCTTAATACCCAAGAAGTGGTTTTTACCCTCAAGCAGGTCACCAACGTAGCAGAAAGCATATTCTCCGTCGCCGCAGGTCGGGTCAAAGAGCTTTTTTGCCATTAGCGGGAAAATGATTACGGTTTTTATACCTGCTGCAATAGCGTCCTTGGAAAAACGCAGAAAATCTGCCTTTTCATCGTATGTAACGGGCATATAAACCACGCCGTCAAACTTAAGATCGGTTAGAATATAGGCGTTGCTGCGGGTGGGATACATCTCGTGCTCGTAGATTTTAACATCGCTTATTTCGGTGCCTTCGGGCAGGGGAGCGACCGCCTTTTTCTCGTCATAGCGGTAGGAATGGTAAAGCATACGGCTGCTTTTGTTTTTGTTGCAGCGCTGTACCGAGGTGTATTCGGGGAAAACATAGTCTTTCGGTGCCTCGCCCATTTCACCCTCGGCGCGGGGCATTATCATATTAACGCCCTCGTAGTCGCCCTGGTGGGGCGGCAGGAACGAAGCGGAAGGACGGTTTTTATCAAGTTTTACTATCATATCGAACTGCGGCACGCCGGTTTCGGTAGCGTAGAAATAAAAGCGTGGCTCACTACCGTCTTCGGGGTCGTAGTCGCGGTCCTTTTCCCAAACAACCTTTCCGTTGTAAAGGAAGATATCGGGAATAGACTCGTGGTTGCCGAAGCGGAGAGTCAGGCGGTACCAGTAGCCCTTTTCGATTTCACCCTCCCACCAGAAGCGGGTAGTAAATTCGCCATTTTCTTCACCGTCTGCGAGCTTTGCACTTATAAAAATGCGCTGTGCCGAAACGGTGTCAACCTCAACCTCGCAGCCTATAGAACGAACTTCGGCGCTGTCGTGCCACCAAAGCTCGGGTAGTCCCCACTGGGGTCCGGCAACTACGGTTTGGTTTCTCCACGGTCCGTATTCTAAATTTTTCATTGGACACACGTCCTTTCTTTTTTAGGGCAAGCCCATATTTCAAGGTTATTATACTTTATAGCGTGGGGGTTTAATATTCATATTTTCTGCCCAATATATGGATAAAAACCGCAAAGATTTGCGGTTTTTATTACTGTTTTCCCTCGGGCAAAATAAGCGGCATTGTCACGGTTATGGTGCTGCCGTTTTCGCCGGTGTCTATTTTAAGTCCGTACTCGCTTCCGTAGTAGAGTCGCATACGGTTGTGAATGTTAAGTATTCCTATTCCGCAGCCCTTTCCGCTTTGAAGCGAGTGGTCCATATTTTCAAGACGTGACTGCAGTTCGGAGTATACCTCGTTATCAAAGCCGGCACCGTTGTCAGAAATTTTAAAGACAATATTTTCGTCATCGGTGAAACCTCTAATTTTCAAAACGCCGTTATCGTCCATAGGTTCAATAGCGTATTTTACGGCATTTTCTATAAGCGGCTCCAGCGAAAAACGAAGAATTTTGTGGTCAAGCAGTCGGTAATCAACGTCCACGTCAAAGGTAAACTTGTCGGGGAAGCGTATCTGCTGGACCGTTATGTAGTTGTTAATGATTTTCATTTCCTCGCCTATCGTGGTAAGCAGGTTTGCCGATAGAGAGTACTGTGTTATCTTGGCTATCGACATACACACCTGTTCTATCTTGTCCATTTTGTAGTAGCGTGCCATACCAACCACGCAGTTAAGCGCGTTATATAGGAAATGAGGATTCAGCTGGCTTTGCAGCGTTTTTATCTGCGAATCCTTGTGCGCAATTCTTATTTGCAGGTTTTCGCGTTCGAGCGCTTTGATGCTGTTTACGGTGTCGTCTATCTCGGCTGCTACAGCCGTAAGCTCGGCCGAAATCAGGTCGGGCACGGGGCTGCTGTCATTGTCACGCTTTTTATCGGTTATAAAGTGGCGCAGCTTGCGAATAGAACGGTTAAACGAATGGAAGAACCAGTAAACTATAAGCAAAAGCACTATAAGCGCGACGCCAAAAATAAGCGGGAAATACGGGTCGTTTGCCATTATGTTGCCAAACGAACTGCCGCACGGGGTTATTCCGTATATCGAAATGCCCGAAAGTACTAGCGATTGTCGGTTTACAAAATAGTCCTCGTTTTGAATGCTTGCCGTAAACTCGTCGCCCTGAGGACGGTCGAAAATAAAAGACGAAATAGCCGAGCCGTGTGCATCAGCTGTTCCCGGCGGTGCGGCAAGCACCTGAAGTGTATTAGAAATTACAAAAAAGTCGGTGTCGGCAATGCTCATGCTCTTGCTTAGAATGTCGTTAAAGGCTTTTGAGTATGTAACGAGATAGCACATGCCGACGTGACGAGCATTGTATTTAATAGCGACGGGAATTAAAAACATTTGGTTGTTGTTAATATACGCCGTTTCTATTATATTTTCCTGCAGTCGGGGAAGCGAAAGCGAAGCCAGCACCGTTTTGTCGGTGTAGAATGCCTTTTTGTGTTCCCCGTCGGTCAGGATAATGTCATAAACCGAAAGGTTGTTAACAAGCCAGTGGTTTACCGTCTTGTTTAGGGTGCTTGAGGTGGGGGCGCCGTCCTCCTTCATATTTTGCACATACGCTGCAAGTTCGGTATTGTTGCAAAGGGTTTGTGCACCAGATATAAGCGACGACAAATAGGTGTCGGCCTTGTCGGCGTAAAGCGCAGTTGTGCTTCGGTTGTACATAAGGTTGTTGCGCGCGGTGCTTTCGGTGTAAAGATTTATAAAAATGCTGAAAAAGCACACCAATATTACCGTGCACAGGCACAGCATAAACACAATGAAGTTTGAAAGCGGTATTTTCTTTGTAATCTCGCGGATACGAGAAAGCATTCTATCGCCCCCGTGCAGAATCTATACTACCATTTTAGCCTACGATTCCGCTTCTTTCAATACTTTCGGTAAATTGTTTTTGTAAAACAAAGTATATAAGGAGCAGCGGTAACAATACAAGCAGGCAACCCGTAACGTTAAGCAGGTTGGCATAACCGCTGTCCATTGTGCTTCCGCCGCCTGCAATCATACTGGAAAGCACGCTGGTGACAAGCGAATTCAGCTTTACCGAAAGCAGATTTCCGTTGGGCATATACCACGAGGTGTAGAATATGTCGGTGTACTGCCAAACAAAGGCAAAAAGCGTAATTGTTATGGCGAGTGAACGTGCGTTGGGCAGCATTATACGGAAGTAGGTAGAAGCGTGTCCTGCACCGTCGATATGCGCCGCTTCCTCTAATTCACGCGGAATGCCCTTAAAGAACTGGCGAATGATGTAGATAAACAGTCCGTTTCGCAGTCCCATACAGGTAACGGAAGAAATAATAAACGGCCAGTATGTGCCTATAAGATTTATGCCCTCGCGCGCCACGAACGCCGAAATCGGACCGAGGAAATTGAAGTAATGGAACTTCATATAAATCGGAGCGATAATTACCTGAGGCGGTATGAGAAGCGTCAGCATAACAAGCGCAAACCAAACCTTTTTAAATTTGAATTCAAATCTCGCAAAGCCGTAGCCTACAAACAGGCAGGAAACGGTCTGCAAAAGTGCAAAGAGCAGCGAGAAAAACAGTGTGCTGCCAAGACTTTTAAAGTAGTCCATCTGGTCAATTACGGTCTTTAGGTTTTCAAGGCTCAGGTGGCGCGGAATCATAATAACCGTGATATCGTAAATATCGCCTTTGTCCATAAACATATAAAGCGCTTTTACGATAAGGGGATACACAATGTAAAATGCGATACCGAAGATTATTATGTAGCGGAAGGCGGACACACAGAAGTTTTTAAATTTGTTGGCTGATTGTTTATTAACCATAGTAGTCCACCTCCGTTAATCCTGATAGAATACTGTCTTGGACAGTATAAACGTAACGGCGAAGAGCACTATAGCTATAAGAACAAAGTAGATAAGTGCCATTGCCTCCATATACGAGTAGTTAAGACTACTACCGGTTGATTTCTCTAAAATTACCTCCATAACGGGGTTTTTGTACGAGGTAAAGCTGTCGATGATGGTATATACCGAGCAGGTGAGAATATAGGGGGATACAAGCGGGAAGGTGATTTTCCACATGTTCTCCCAGGCCGTAGCACCCTCGATAGCCGACGCCTCATAAAGTGCGGGAGATATCGACTGCAGCGCCATTAAAAATACCAGCATCTGTATACCCGACATGTTGATAATTTCATAAATCGATTCAACGCCGTTGGTTATGTAAAGAACAACGTCGGGGGCAATGTCCAACTTGAGCAGCAGTGCGCCCAGGTCGAAAATTCCCGAAAACTGTGAAAACGTGGTCTCAACAGCTGCGCCCGAAAGGCCACCCTGCAGGTCGCTGAAGTTATCCATTTTTTGCAGTATTCCCGTTGAAAGAATAACCGGCATAAAGAACAACACGCGAATTAAAGAGCGTCCTTTGAAGTTTTGGTTTAAGAGGCAGGCCATAAAGAAACTGAACATTATAACCAGCGGAACGTCGATAAGCAGCGACTGTATCGAGTTTATCAGCGAACGGTTATAGGTAGAGTGTACAAGCAGAGCCTCTTTAAAATACTTGATTCCGACAAACTGCAGCGAATATCCGCTTTCGCCTATGCTGATTTCGGATATAGCAAACAAAATTGCGGTCACAAGGGCAAAGGAGAATATTAGAAAAACTCCCAGCAGGAAAGGGGATATAAAAGCATATCCCGCAAGTGCACGGTCTTGTCGCATACTAAGCTTTTTCATGCTCTATATCCCTCCTTAATTAAAATACATAAAATCTCTTGCCGGAACGGTAGCGTTACCAAAGGCAAAGGGAACGGTGTCGTAGTTTACAATAACGACGGTGCCGTCATCGTAAACCGTCTTTGTAACCTTGTCTGTAAGGTATTCGTGCTCCGTTATCTTAAAGCAGGCAAGCTCTTTTTGGGAAATTGCAATTTTGTGGTAGTTTTCGGAAATGCTTTGTTTCCAAGAATCGAACGACACGCTGAAATAGTAGTTGAAATCACTGTTTTTCAGCTCGTCTGCATTGCGGTAAGCAAAGGTGTAGTGCAGAAGCGAACCGGTTTCAACCGCCTTTAATATAGCGGTTTCGGGGTCGCCCGACAGGTTTATAGCCTCGCTGGTGTACGGGATTATACCGTGCAGAACCAGCTGTGTAAAGGGGACTTCGCGGTCGTAAAGAAGCTTTTTGGAGCTTTGTGTTGCAAGACCGAAAATACAGTCGGCGTTTTTCAGCGTGTAAATATCGCCGCCGGTTACCGAGAAACCGCTGTCTTCTGACAGCATAGCTTCTATCTTTTCAAGGCTTTCCTGGCGTACGGTTCCGCTTTTGGAAGAAAAGTCGGAATAAAGCATAGAACCGATATCAGAGTATCCGAGATTCATATTTCCGAGCTTTTCACTCTTAAGTTTAAGACTGCCTAAAAGTCCGGATAAATACTTGGGCGAGAGAATGTACTTTTTCGGCTCTTCGGGTGTGGTGCCAAACATCTTCTCGTCAAGCGGGTAGGCGGTCGAAAGGTCATATAGCGAAAGTGTTGCAATATCCTTGTAAACAAACTTAGCGCCCTTGCTGAAAATATTTACCTTGGAATTTATCAGATTCTGATTTATAGTCTGTAGTTTTGCGTCGTAGTAGCAGGTGATGCCAAGATTGTCAAGCGTGCGGTTAAGGGTTTTAAGTCCCTTCTCGCCGCCGAGCTTCTTAACAACGTTTATCTTGTCGGCATACTGCTGTACAAGGCCGCCGTTAAACCAGCCGTTGTATTTAAGCGTGATATCGTCTATTGCAGTGCCTTTCAGCGAGTTTATAAGGGTTACAGCGTCGCTGAAGGTGGTTAAGGGATAGGTTTTTGTATACTCTATTCCCAAAAAGCTTTCGCGTTTGCCTATGGCGCCCAAAAGCTCAACAGACAGAGGATATTCACCGTTGCAATTAACGGTAAGCGTACCGTTTTCCAGCAAATACTCGCGGTAGGCAGATGCCATATCGTCATATTCGCAGCGACCCTTATCGAGAAGAACGTATTTTATGCTTATAAGACCGTCATAAGACTTGTCGCTGTAGATATTATAAGAAGTTTTACTCGAAACCGAGTCAAGTGTTATACGTTCGTAAGCGCGAACCGTAAAGCCGGCAGAAACGCTGCATACGGGGGAAGTGCGTCCGCCTATGTCGGCGGCAAGCGTTGCCAGGGCGTCGCCCTCTTCAATTATTGCAAGGGTTCCGCGCTCGGCTTTGCTTATGCCGAATATCGGCATCGTAGCGCGCTGGTCATAGGTCCATTTCTGTGCAACCGAAATGGCGTCGTCGGCACCGTAGATCGGTACTGTAACACCGTTTAAAGAAAGACGGTCGTTATCAAAGTTTATAAGCGCACCGCTTCCGTCGGGTAACAGCATATAGCCGTCTTCATTCTGGAAACCGGCCTCATAAAAGGGCAGGGGCCTTATCATAGTAAGCGTGGCGTTGCCCATAACGTCCAGACGTTCACAGTCGATGGTTGCCGAAAATCCGTCCTCATTTAGTGAATAAACAAGGGGAACGGTTATTTGTGTGTTGTCGGAATACTCTACCTCAATTTCGTGCTTTTTGTTATGTTCAAGCAGCATATCGTGGGTAAAACCGATGCCCTTAAGGTTACGATAAATGGTTTCTACGTCATAATCGGGAGTGTACTGGTGAAGAATGTAAAGCGGCTGCTTTTCAAGCAGGGGATATTTTTCTTTAAGCTCACCGTCCTTGTCGTCGTCTGCTTCGGTAAGCTTATAGCGTTTTTCAAACAACTCGGTGTCAATATCCTGCGACAGAAGCTTTTTAAATTCTTCTTCTGTAAAGGCGGTAGGAATCATTGTTTTATCAACAACGAACTTTCCGAAAATATATTCGGCGTAAATTTTGCCGTCCTTTTTCTCCACGCTCATATTTCCGTAAACAGCGCTGTGGTCGTAGCTGTTAAGGGTTATACGTTCGCTGGCGGAGGTGAAGTATTCAACCGTCATCAGCGAATAGAGGGTTTCTTTGTTAAATCCGCTGCCGTCGTCGGCAGGGTTGGATGAATAGGTGGTGCCGTTTTTCTTGTCGTGCACCCAGAAACGGCCGGTGTTTTCCTCGATTTCGAAGGTAAAACGTTCGTTTTCTATCGAAAGAAGGCTCACGCTTTCGGCAGACGGTGTGGTTTCCACAGCCTTTTCGTCATCTGTACCGGTGGCCGCAACAGAAAGCAGAGTGCAGGAAACGGCAAAACATAATGCTAAAGAAAAAATTCTTTTTATCATCGTGCAGTCTCCTTTCCGTTAGGCTCTCAGTCGAAGTTCGTTATAAATGCTTATAGCGAAATCGAAAAATTTGTTTATAAGGTTGAAGAACAGTATGGCAATAAATACGATTATTACCATGCCGAGAAGTGTTACTAAAATGGTTAAAACAGCGCGTCCGAACGAGCATTCGTGTACCGAGCAGGTAGCGGCTATAAACAAGAATGCCGAGTAGAGAATACCTACAAAGGACACGATGGTGAGAAGTGCGCCTTCCTCAAGTGTGAGGAAGTTGCTTAAAAACGTGCTTATAAAGCTTGTGAATATAAAGGGAACAAGCGAGAATGTCGAGAAGATGAAAATATCTCTGAAATTACCGCTTCCGCCCATTAGCGTTGTAACACACCAGTTGGCAAGACACCAGAGCATAATCGGCAGAATTGCCTTTGCAAGCTCTAAGAACAGGTTAAACTGGGTAAGCTCCTTTTCGGGGGAGGCAAAGCAGAAGCCGGTTCCCTCGACCTTGTAAACAAAGCTTAAGAATAATAGCGCGATGATTACAATACCCGAAAGAACGTTACCCTTCTTTTCACGCTTTTGTACCCAGAATCCGTCAAACGGCGCATACATAATCTGTTTGCTGAAGGTGAGAGCCGCAACGGTGGGGAAGCGGTCCTCAAGTCGTCCGATAACGCGGTACTTTTTGCCGAGTTTCACCAAAACTATCAGCAGCAGAACGCCCAAAGCACCGAAAACAACAATATAACCGATGTTTTCACCGATTATCTCGGCACGGTTAAGTGTAAACGCTTCGGAATAGGCTGCCTGGTTGTTGGCGAGCTTTGCATTCTTCATAGCCGCCTCATAATCGTCGTTATTAAGCAGTATTTGTGAAATGTTTAGGTATGCAAGCTCACAGTTGTTGTTATAGTCAAGAACGTTGTACCAAGCGGTTAAAGCGCTCTCAAAATTACCGGCAACGGTGTAGTCTACCGCCGAAACAACGCGCTCTGCGTAGGGGGTGGTAGAAAGCACGGTAACGGCGCCGGTCTTATTGTCAAGAACGTAAAGCTTTCCGCCCGAGTATTCAATTGCGACGGGAAGACTGAAATATCCCTCGCTTTCGCCTATTCCGCCGAAGATAAACAGCAAGTTTCCTGCGGTGTCATAGGTGAAAATGCGGTTTCTGGTCTGGTCGAGTGCGCTATAAATGCCGTTATCCCAAACGGTTATATCGGAAAAACGCGACGGACCGGAATAGGTTTCGCCGTTCAGCGAAAACTCAACGTCACCAATGGGATATTTTTTGTCCTGGAATGACAGAATGTTGTTGCCGTTGGGGCTTTGCTTGCGTATCGGCTCACTTTCGGCAGGGGTGTAACTGTCAACCGTGCTGGTGGTTGTGTAGATAAAGTTGTTGCGGTCTACAGCCACGCTTGAAAACTCTGTAGGAATAAAAATGTTCTGTTGTGCTTTTTGTTCATCGGTCGAAAGGAAACGCCAGATAAGGTCTGTCAGGGTTACGCTGGCCTTATTTGCGCCTACAAAGCCTGCAAAATCGCCGGTTTTTTCAAAAACCATAAGACCGTTATACTGTCCGTCTGAAACGCAGTACATACGACCGTAGTCGTCAACCGCAAGTCTTTTTGGCAAGAACATAAAATCGGCGTCCAGTATAGAAGACTTAACGTCTTTTATAAGCCTTGCGGTCATATCGTTTAGGTTAAGGATTACCAAGCGGTTGTTGCCGTAATCGCAAACGTATAATAGTCCGTCACGTGCGAAAAGGCCCTGCGGCTCTTTGAAGGTTTCAATGTTTTCGCCAACGGTAAAGCTGTCAATTATCCTGCCGCTTCCGTCTGTGTAACGAACGGCAATGCGATTTTTCTCGGTTTCGGAAACGAAAAGGTTGCCCTTTTCGTCGGCCGCAATATCGCTGGCCTTTTTAAACGATTCGCCGCCGAAATCATCGGCAAAAAGAACGTCATCTACGCGGAACGGCTGGGGAGAAACGGCAATTCCGCCGTTTTCAAGATAGTTATAGGAGGGATAGGTTTTGGCGCTTGCGCCGATGCTAAGCATAAGGATAAGCAGGAGTACCGTGCAAATAATTTTATTTATTTTCATACGCATCACCTAATCCTTCATACCCGAGGTAGACATGGTTTCAATAACCTGGTTTTGTGAAACCAAGAAGGTTACTACCGGAACTACCATCATAACGACCGTTACTGCCGCGCTTACGCCGCTACGCGAAATGGTGCCGGTAGCAAGCTGGCTTAGTGCAACGGTAATCGGCTTTAATTCTTCGCTGAAGATATAAACGCCGCCGGTCGAATTCCAAAGTGTCTGAACGCAAAGGATAATAAGCGTCATCCACGCCGGCTTTATAAGCGGCATTACGATACGCCAGAAAATTCTCATATGCGATGCTCCGTCTATCTTTGCTGCCTCAATAAGCGAGTCGGGGATGTTGGCGTCCATAAACTGCTTTAAAAGGTAAAGTCCGAGTGAGGACTGGAAAAACGGTACAATAAGGGGCAGATATGTGTCTATCCAGCCTAGCTTGGATACGATTATGTAGCTCGGAATGGCGGTAACCGTCGAGGTGAACATAAGCGAGAAAACAACAAGCTGGAAGATAAAGTTGTGTCCGGGGAAGCGGAACTTTGAAAGTCCGTACGCTGCAAGACCTGACAAAACAACCTGACCCACAGTTCCGACAACCGTTATAAACAGCGTGTTAAAAAGATAGCGCGAAAAAGGTACCCACGAGTTTGAAACGATGTCAAAAAGGTCTAAATAGTTGTCGCCCGTAGGATTCATAACAAAAATCTTGGGCGGGAAGATAAACAACTCTTCGATTGGTTTCAGCGAGTTTGATATCGCAAAAATCATCGGAAAGGTCATAAAACAAGCAACAAGCAACAGCACAACGTTTATTGCCGCAGTGGCGGCGCGGGAACGGTTTGGACGGTAATGTGCATTTACCTTTAGGTTTTGTTTCTTCATTTTCATCATTTTCCGATTCTCCTGATAAACATAGTTGCCAGCTTATTGACCGTTACCATTATGATAAACAAAACGGTAGCAATAGCACAGGCATAGCTCATCTCGAAACGGATGTTACCGTAGTCAAGAAGGTGGGTAACTATTGTGTGACCCGCATAGTCAACCGACGGAAGTCCTGCAAGGTTTACCGAAATATCGGAAACCGAGAAGGCCTGCGCGATGGATATAACTGCGGTAAAGGTGAGCTGCGGGCGCATAACCGGAAGGGTTATGTACCAAAGCTCCTGGAAGCGGTTGCGAATGCCATCAACCGCGCCCGCCTCGCACAGCGAACGGTCAATTCCCTGAAGACCTGCAACGAAGGTGAGGAAGGATGTGCCGAGCGACATCCACAACGCGGCGATTATGATTATCATCATAATGAAATCCGAGTCCTGCAACCACAAAATGGGGGTGTTAATGGCGCCCATCTTCATTAAAATGGCGTTTACAAGTCCGTACGAGTCGCTGCTGAAGAGCAGAGTCCAGATAATATACATACTCGACGAAATCGAGGGTATGTAGAACAAGAACACGAGAACCGAGCGCACCTTGGGTCCCAGCTCGCACAAAAACCAGGCGAGTATAAAGCTGCCGAAATAGCCTATGGGGCCTACGATGGCGGCGTAAACAAAGGTGTTCTTAAGCGCGATTGTAAACACGTTATCGTTTAAGATAAGGCGTGTATAGTTGTCCCAGCCGATAAAACGGGCGGGCTCAAGTATGTTGTAGTAGGTAAAACTGTAAAAAACCGAAATGAGAACCGGAAGCAGCGTGAACACACAGAAAAGGATCATATACGGAGCCACGAAGAAGTAGCCCGCTTTTTCTCTTTTTGCCAGATGTACGGTGTCTGCCCACTTTTGTTTGCAGCCGGTTAAACTTAACTTTTTCAAGCAAAAATCATCCTTTCCTAATTAGTTCATCTGAAGTTCTTCGCGCTTAGCCTCGATCTCACGGTCAATAAGGCGCACGTACGAATTCAGCGTGGTTGTGGGTGCGGTGCCCGCGTTTATAACGGAGTTAAAGGCGTTGGTAATATGACGCGAGTTAAAGTATCCGCCGGCAATTTCCGGTATGCCTTTTACCCACTCTGCCTGTGAATTTAGCATTTTAAGGTTTTTATAGGACCAACCGGTGTTCTGTCTTGCCTCAAGGTTGGCGGTGGCGTAACGTGCCGACTCGCCGAGCACGCTTTCAACCTTGGTAGCGTAGTCGGCCTGAACCTTGCCCGACAGCCACCACTTAACAAACTCCCAAGATGCGTCCTTGTGCTTGGAATCGGCAAGAATTACGGTGCCGGTTACAGCGTTTACTATGGTGCGGTCAATTTCGCCCGTAAGCGGGTCCAGAGTTCCGGGCACTTCGCAGAAGTCCCAAAGTCCGCGAATTTCGGGGGCGAACGCCGAAAGGGTGTTAAACAGGGTGTAGTCTACAATGGCTATCGGCATTTCACCGGTACGGAAACGGTTGGCAAAGTCAAACGAAACCGGCAGGCTGTATGCCGAATAAAGGTCGGTCCATTGTGTAAACGTTTCAAGCGCGGTAAGCGAGCCCAGCGCACTTGCGGTGTAGTCGTTGTTGTAAAAGCTGCCGCCGTTCTGATAAAGCAGCATTGCAAAGGTGTTAAGCTGTGACGGCAGGCCGAAATCCATATTGTTGCGGGTAAGCGTCGGCAAAATTCCGTAAAGCTCTTCCCAGGTTTTGGGAGGTGTTATGCCGAGGTCGCTTAAGATATCGGTGCGGTAGAACATCATATAGTAGCTTTCGGTCTCGGGCAGGGCATAGACATCGTCTTCAAAGGTAAACGGCACTATAGCACCGTCATTAAAGCGGGCTGCAACCTCGGAAAAGTCCTCAAAGCTCGAAAGCGGATGAACCGCGTTACGAAGCGCGTAGTTTACGGGGTCGCCCTGGGCGAGGTTTAATGCAACGTCGGGGGCCTTTCCTGCAAGGGTTGCCTGCAAAAGTGCGCCCTGAACGAGTTTTAGGTTAACCGAAATGTTTTCGCTGCCGAAGCCTGAATCTACAAGGTTTTTAAGTATGTTTGCCTGCTCACGTCCAGAGGAAACCCAAACGGTTATTTCTTCCATTCCGTCGGTTGCCGTCGAGAAGGAGTTGTAGTCTTCAACAAACGAGAGGAAGAAAGCCACCATCTCGTGTTTCATTTTAGCAAAAATGCTGCCACCAGCTTTTGGAAGCTCGTCGCCCGGTGCGGAAAGCAGGAAATAGTCAAGTTCCAGCGGGGTTTGACGAATTTGCGAAAGAATACTGCTCAGCGAAATTATGTTGTTTTTGAAGTCCGAGAGGATAGAGGTTATCTTTTCGGGCTTTTTTTCAAGCTTTTTAAGCTGGTCAGAGAAGGATTCGAAGGTTACCGAAATGCTGTTTTTGCCGCCGGCAATTTCTTCGATTTGTGCGATTATGGAAAGGCACTCTTCTTTAAGTGAAGTGAGTCTGCCTTCTAAATTTTCAACGCGCTCGGTTATTTTGTAGTCGCGGTATATGTCGGGGGAGGTGCCGGTAACCATTATTACCGAACGGTAAAGGGAGTTAAGCGAATATAAAAACTCTTCACTCTGGCGCAGGATATCACCCATAGCACCAAGTGTAGATTCAAGGCGTATTGTGTGGTTGCCCTTTTCTAAATAGTACAGGTAACCGTCGGTCGAAGAACCGGCAAAGCTCCACGAACGGCTGTATGGGAAGGAAAGTGCTGAGGCCTCGGTGAACGGAATTTCGCCGTCTATTGTCAACTTGCGGAAAACCGTGCTTCCCTTTGCCGAGTTTTGACGGTACTTAAAGTCCAGCTTATAAAGTCCGCTTTCGGGAACGTCAACCTGCCACTCTACCCACATAGCGGGTGCATTCCACTTGTCACCGCCCATTGTGTTAAGACGCAGTTTTGAAACGTGGTAGGGAACGGTGGTGGGGGAGGAACGGTCATAAGACGGAACGAGGGTATAGCTTGATTTAAGCGACGAAGCCTCGGCGTTTATCAGTTCGATAGATTTGGTGGCTTCTTTATAGCCCTTCTTTTCGTACTCGGCCGAAACCGTTTCGTAGGACGAAACCTCTGTTTCGGGGCAGGCGCGCAGAGCGTATATCGTCATATCGCCCTGAACACCGCGGAAGGTTATTTCGTTTTCGCCCTCGCGCAGGAAGAACGTGTAGGGAACGTCGTAGTATCCCGCCGTATCGACTATGCGTTTGGTCTGCTTAACGAAAACCTCCACTTGGTCGGGGGTTACGTCGTTTCCGAGAGGATCTTGTTTTATTTCGGATTCGTCCTTAAATGCGCGGCTAAAGGTCACGCTTGTAAGGTCGTCAAATGGCTTCTCGCCGTTTATGAGCATTTCGCGCTCAATCGCGGCAAGAGTACCTTCTATCGGCAGGTATGTAATCTCCAGATTATAAAGTGCCGCTTCGTCTACCGTTATTTTAAGGGTAAGGGTTTCGTTCTCGCGTGAAACCACACCGACCTCCGGTATTTCGGCACTGAAGGATTTTTTGGCGTCCTTTTCGCCTGCCAAGTTATTTATATATGTATAGTAGCTGTCCTGCGAATCCGAAGCCGTTACGGTAACAGGATCGGCGACCTCCTCGGCCGAAACGCAGGGCGTGCCGCAAAGCGTTGCAGTACACAGCGCGGCGGCGGTTATAAAAGACAGAATTTGTTTTTTCAAGACATAAACCTCCCTTTTATAGCATTGTATCACAAACTAAGTTTTAACAATATGCACAAAACCCGCTATTTATGTTGAAATTTTCTAACGAAAAAGTACATACATTTGGTGAGAAAAGTCTACATACATTTGACAATTTAAGTGATAAAATGATGATGGACCAATGTATAAAGGGAGGGCTTTATCTTGAAGTATGGTTTAGTCTTAAAGAAAACGATGGCGATAATGCTGTCGGTGCTCATCGTGGTGATGATGGTGCCGCTATCAGCGTTGCTCGCCTTAGCGGGGGACAGCACCCCGCTTGCTACCTATGATACGGTGTATGAGGAGTTAATAGCTGTAGCTACCCAGTACACCAACAACACCGTTTCCGAGATGGATTTTTCGGAAATGGGTAACTTTGTCATAGGCGGAAAATATAACGATAAGGAGTTTTCCAGCGCGACGGCTGCTTTGCCGACAGGACGTTGGGGTAATGACCTTTCAATTTCGGGGGACTACACGAACGGATCGTGGGAATACCTTAATAACTGTTCTATAATAACACCTGCCGGTGCGTCTTATGATTGCGCTGTTGGTGCAAAGCTTTATACAAGTAATAACGGAAGTTACATAAAATTTTCTTTCGTTGCACCTGAAAACGGTAAATATCACCTAAATCCTCTGGGCATAACTGCCGCGGGTGGTAAATCTATGCTGCTTCAAAAGGGTGCTCACGGAGAAAGTGACCGTGACCAGACACTTGTTATAAGCTCGGGCAGCACAACCCACTTTACCAAAACCCTGTCGCTTAGTGCGGCGGGCGGCTTTGCCGACGCTACCGGCGATTTGCCGAGCGATTTAACCGTTGAACTCGCAAAGGGTGAAACCCTTGACTTTACCTTCACCACCACCGCAAGCGGTGACACAACCCATCTTTTCGTAAACTTCGAGATGCAACTTATGGAGCGTACTGCTGCCAAGGTTGAAAGCGTTAGCTTCCCCTCCGCTAACTATATAGTAGAAAAAGCCGATACCACTCTTAATATTTCTCCGGTAGTGTTACCCTCCAACGCTGCCGATAAGACCGTTACATATGCGGTTGAGGATTCCGACGTTTTATCGGTTGATAACAGCGGTAACGTAACCCCCAAGGCAGCGGGTTATACAAAGGTTACTGCAACCACCACCGACGGTCAGAAAACCGCCGAAACACTTATCTGCGTTTACGACAGCACAACCTCGTCTATATATAATGTAAAGGATTATTATGATGCAGCGGTTGCGACTATCGGCGCTGTTACCGAGAATACAACTATAGATAACACCATCGCGACACCCTGGCAGCCGGCTTATAAATCGGGCACAGGTTTTGTTAAAACCGAAAAGGTTACCAAGGAGTTGTGGGGCAGTGTTAATTTCGGACTTAATTCCACTCCCGCAAATATTGATGCCACCTTGCGCAATTGGGCATACGTTTCGCAGTATATGGATAGCGGACGACTTGTGAACGTTTTAAATTACGGCAGAGCAGAGTCGCCATATAAATATGGTGTTGCCTTAACATTTACCGCACCGCAGAAGGGTGTATACAGTTTTAGAAGTGATAACAAAGTAAGTATTACAGGCGATACGATTGACCAGATTAACGCTTACGAGCAGGGCAAGACGGTTACCGTGAATTTCTGTCTTAACGGACAAAAGCTGACCTCTGTTACTTTAAGTGCAGAGGCAAGCGAACTTGATTTCCCTGTAATAAACGCTGTTTCAATGGAGAAGGACGACGTATTTACGGTTGAGGTAGAAACTGCTGTTTTCGAAAAGGCACAGGTTTCGGTGCTTCCGCAGGCTATCTGGGTTTATGAAAAGGCTCCCGACAAGCCGGTAACGTCCGTCAGCTTTGACGCTGACAGCGTAACGGTTGAAAAGGGTGCTACAAAAGCACTTGTTGCAACCGTTCTGCCCGCAACCGCTACTAATAAAGACGTAACATTCGAAAGTTCTGACGAAACGGTAGCTACAGTAAACGCAGCCGGCGTTGTTACCGGTGTTGCAAGCGGTACCGCTACCATAACCGTCAAGAGCGTAAGCAACCCCGAAATTACCGACACCTGCACGGTTAAGGTGCCCTACACTACCCAGACCTTTGCGTCTTCGCTGTTTAGCGACGGAACGGCCGTTACCTCGTCGATAGCAAAGGGCGATACCACCGCTATGGTATTCGGCACAGCCTTTACTGCAGGTACACTTAATAGCGACGGAAAATACGCCGATTTCCCGCTTGTTACCAAGCAGGACTGGGGCGCTAACACTCCTCCGCTTTTCAAAACTGATGAAATGCACGAAAGCAACCCCGTTCAGTCGCTTAGCATCTATGATAACGGCTCCGGCGTATCGCTTAACAGCTATAAAGATAATGAAAGTGTATACGTAGGCTACACCGCACAGGAAAACGGAAAATATGATATATTCCCGTCAAGCGGTATAGGTGCTATAACCCTTAATCCGAACTTAAACGGTGGGGTTACTGTCAATGATCTTATTTCGTGGGGCTTTGACAGACCTATGTATGTTCGCATAACGGTTAACGGACAGAAAGTATGGCCCGTGGACAGCGACGGAGTAGAGCTTAAGCTTTCGGGCACCACGTCGGTAACCTTCCCCACACTAAGTGATGTTCAGATGTATAAGGGCGATAAGCTGCGCGTTGAGTTTACCAGTGTCGGTGACGTTGACCGCAGACTGTCGGTGGGTGTCGACTTTGCGGTTCAGCTGCAGGATAAGACGGTCGCGCAAAAGCCCGTAACCGGCGTTGCCTTTACAGAAAAGACAGCCTCGTTCTTTATGGGCGAACAATATCAGCTTTCGGCCGGTGTCGTACCCGCTGACGCTGATAACAAAAACATACGCTATACCTCGTCTGATACCGGCGTTGCAGTGGTGGATTCAAACGGTCTTGTAACC